>CACAMV010000011.1 GCA_902533695.1 uncultured SAR116 cluster alpha proteobacterium | reverse complement strand
ATTATTGCCTTTATTAAATAAATTTTTGTTTTTAATTTTAATTGGTCGAGGCTTCGGCATTAAATTAATGTCAAAAACTAATAATTTTTGTTTTTTTGATAATCTCTCAGCTTTTTTATCACTAATTTTCTTAAATTTTATAAATTCATTTCTCTGACTTATTTTTTTCTTGTATAAATTATAAACCTCAGGACTACTAGCAGAAACATATAAATTAATTTTATTTTTTATACTTCTTTTTTCATAATTAAGAAATTCTCTTTTGTAAATTAAGAATGGTTTTTTAAATTCAAAAACCACTCTAAAAAAATTTTTGTTCCAATTTCCAAAACGAATATCATTGATCATTTCAGTTCTTATTTTTTGAAAATTAACTTTTGCTTTATCATATTTATAATTATAGAGATCTATAACTATTCTATAAGGCTTATCCAATAAAAATATTTTGGTATCATAATTTTTAGATGTTTTTAGTGATATAAATTCTTCATTAGACTTAGTCAATATTTCCAAATCTAGATCATACAAATTACTTTTTTCAGCTATCGAATAATTTGGTTCAAATATTAGAATTAGAGTGAATTTTAACAAAATAAATTTTAAGAAATTTATTTTTTTGTTTTTTAAACACATATGATAAATTTGATCTCTGCAAATGATCAAGTCAATAATAAAATTATGTAGTATAAGATTGATAATAAAATAACTTACTTGATAACAAAAAACTTATACTATAATGTTAAATTGCGAGTTTAAAGATAGAAACAAAAAATTAACATGATGAATAGTTTGGTAATTAGAAATTATATTAGATGTTTTAGAATAAAAGATATGTGTATTCAAATTGAATTTAAAAGTAAAAACAATAAAAGGATATTTATTTAAATAACTTACACTTCTTACCAAAATTTTCATCTAAATTAATCTTTTTTCCATTGATTTAAGTTTTAATTTGGAGAATAAAATGACCAAAAAAATTCTGATTGACGCCAGACAACCTGAGGAAACAAGGGTTGCGGCAATAAACAATAATTTAATTGAGGATTTTGAATATGAAATCCATTCAAAAAAACAACTAAGGGGAAATATTTATTTAGCTAGAGTAACTAGAGTTGAGCCAAGTCTTCAAGCTGCTTTTGTTGAATATGGTGGTAATAGACAAGGTTTTTTAGCATTTAGTGAAATTCATCCTGACTATTATCGTATACCAGTTGAAGATAGAGAAAAAATTCTAAACAACGTTGAAAACAATAATATAGATGAATCATTTTCCAATGGTGAATTAAAAGATGGAACAGTTGACAGTGAAATAATCGATGATGAGTTAAATTTTGATGAAGTAAAAAAAATTAAAATAAAATTGTATAAAAATTATAAAATTCAAGAAGTTATCTCAAAAAGACAAATTTTATTAGTTCAGATTGCAAAGGAAGAAAGAGGTAATAAAGGAGCGGCTCTTACAACGTATATTTCCGTTGCCGGAAGATATTGTGTCTTAATGCCGAATACCCCGAAAGGAGGTGGCGTCAGTAGGAAAATTATTCACAACTCAGATCGGCAAAGATTAAAAAAAGTCGTTGATGGATTAGACGTACCTAATGGAATGGCTGTTATAATAAGGACCGCAGGCAGTAAAAGAACAAAGGTTGAAATAAAACGTGATTATAAAAATTTGTATCAAATCTGGGAAGAAGTAAAAAACAAAACACTTGAGTCAAATGCTCCAAATTTAATTTATGAGGAAGGTTCAATTGTTAAAAGAGCTATAAGAGATATGTATAATAGTGATTTCGATGAGGTTTTAGTTGAAGGTGAAGAAGCATATAAATCTTGTAAAGATTACATGAAATCACTTATGCCTAGTCATACAAAGAAAGTCCAACCATATATAGATTCAAATATTCCTATTTTTCAAAAATTTACAATTGACACTCAATTGTCAGATATTTTTCAACCAGTTGTTAAACTAAAGTCAGGAGGATATCTAGTTATAAACCATACCGAAGCATTAGTTGCAATAGATGTTAACTCAGGTAAAGCTACTAGAGAAAGATCTATAGAAAATACTGCATTTCAAACCAATTTAGAGGCCGCAGAAGAATTTTCAAAACAAGCAAAACTTAGAGACTTATCTGGTTTAATTGTTATAGATTTTATTGACATGGAAGAACATAAAAATAGAAACAATGTTGAAAAAAGATTAAGAGAGTCATTAAAGAAAGATAGAGCTAGAATCCAAATAGGTGAAATCAGTACTTTTGGATTACTAGAACTTTCTCGTCAAAGATTAAGACCTTCAGTCTCAGAAATGTCATCAGAGTTGTGCGAACAATGTGGAGGTACTGGAAGGGTCCAGTCATTAGAACACGGAGCCATGCAAGTTTTACGTGCAGCTGAAGAGTATGCATTGTCAGGTGAAAAAGAAGAAATTATTGTTAAAACTAATACAAATGTTTCTTTATATATTTTAAATAATAAAATCGAAAAATTGAAAGATATTGAAGAAAGACAAAAAATTAAAATTTCTTTTGCTCATGACAACGATCTTTTTCCTCCAAATGTAATTATTGAAACTATAAAAGAAAGAAAAAAAACTAAAAGTATTGAAAAGTCAGTAAACCAAAAAAATGTTAATAAAAATAAAACATTTAATTTTAAAAAACAATCTAAGACTAAAGATATTTCAATTGCTACCTTGCTAAATGAAAAAAATCAAAGTAGTCCTGAAAAAGTAGATTTTAAAGAACAAAATTTAAAACGTAAAACAAAAAAAAATAAACCCAAATCAACTACTTCGAAATTAAAAAATACTGCTAATATTCAAATTTCTAGTGAAGATAATAATAATATAGAAAAAGTTATAGAAGATATTAATGATGAAGTAAAAGTAGATCAATTAACTGAGAAGAAGAAAAATATAGTAACTAGAAAGAAAAAATCTTCAAAACCAATTGAAATAGTTGATGTGAATAATGATGAGAATAGCAATCAACCAAAGAAAAAGGGATGGTGGAGCAATTAATTCAGTTATAAGAAACTTTATTTTTGTTTTTTTGCTTATTTATATATCATTTCAAAGCTTTTCTATAAATGCTAATGAAAAAAAATCCATATACATAATAAGAGACGCTGAAATTGAGTTTTTTTTACAGCATTTGATAAATCAAATTTTAATTATTAAAAAAAAAGAAATTAATTCTATTTCTCCAATAATTTTATTAGATAACAGTCTTAATGCTTTTGTTATTGGTAATAACAAAATTTATGTAAATACTGGTTTAATCCAAAATGCTGAGTCAATCGAAGAAATATATGGTGTTTTGTCACATGAACTTGGTCATTTATTTTTAGGCCATATACAATCAAGAAAAAATTACAAAAAAAATAACTCGAAAAATTTTGCTTTAGGTGCTTTAACGTTGTTAGGAATTTCTCTTACAAAAAGAGATTCTAATCTGACAGGTTTAATCTTAGCAAGTAAAGATCTAATTTTAAAAAATCTATCAAAGTACAGTAGACAACAAGAAATGGAGGCTGACATTTTTGCCATAAAAACACTAAATCAAATGGATGTTAGCTTAAAAGGTTTGAAACAATTTTTTGATAAAATAGATATTAAAAATAAAATCTTAATAAACCCAATGTTTAATTATTATTCTTCTCATCCAAGTCCAGAAAATCGTATAGAATTAATTAATAATTATGCTGCTCGTTCAAAACAAAAATTAAAAAAAGTTTTAGATTTTAAATATTTTCAGTTGAAATTAGATTATTTGAAAATTAAAACATATTTATACTCTCAAAATGTAAAATATTTAGATACAAAAAAAAATCATACGAACCAACTTCTTCAAAATTATTTGGAAATGTCAAAATTTTATCTAATAGGTGATATTTCAAGCGCCTTGTCTAAAATTAACCTAATTAAATTAGAAGAACCTTCAAATCCATATATTTTTCATCTTGCTGGAGATTTTCATTTTGAAATAAATGAAATAGATAAAGCAGTATTAAATTACGAAACATCTATTTATTTGTCAAAATACAATGATATTGAAAAAAACTCTTTGTTAAAATTATCATTAGCAAAAGCCTTAATTAAAAAAAATAACAAAAAGAATCTCATTAAAGGTTTTAATATTCTTGAAGAAATAATACCTTTTGAGAATTCATCAACACTTTTATGGAGATTAATTGCAGAATCTGCTGGCAAAATAGATAAAAAATCAATAGCTTATGTTGCATTAGCTGAAGAGCAATTAATAAAAAATAATTTTAAAAAAGCAAAACAATTTGCTTTATTAGGCTTAAAAGATAAAAATCTTAATTTTAGCTATAAATTAAGAGCCGAGGATATAATTAATTTAAAAAGAAAAAGGTAATGTTATTATGAAAATAATCATATATTTGATGGTAATGATTTATATTTCTTTGTTTAACCAGTCAATATTTTCTCACGAAATTAAAGAAAACGAAATAAACCAGATTATCAAAAAATTTATATTTAAAAATCCAGACTTATTGGAAAAATCATTAGTAACTTACAAAAATAAAAAATCAAAATTTAAATTTCTTAAAATTTTGGATCAACTCAAAAACATACCAAATCCAAAATTATCTAATTCTAAGAGTAACATTACTATTTATGAATTTTTTGATTATAATTGTGGATACTGTAAATCTGTTATGAAAGATCTTATTGATATATACGAAGAAGATAAACAAATTTCCATTGTTTTTGTAGAATTACCAATATTATCAAAAACATCTCTAGATGCCGCACTTGCTTCTTTATCCGCACACAAACAAAAAAAATATATTGATTTTCATGTAAATTTAATGAGTCATAGGGGAAAAATTAATCAAAAAATTATTACTGAGGTAGCTGAAAAAATTAATTTAGATGTAAATGCTTTTAAAAAAAATATTTTAAACTCTGATTTAATGAATATAATTGATAAAAATAGAGAGATTGCTCAAAAATTTAAATTGCGAGGCACTCCAGCTTTTATAATTGGTGAAACAGTATATCCGGGTGCATTATCAAAATCTGAATTTAAGACAGCAATAAAACTTGAAAGAAGCAAAGATAAAAAATAATAATGAAAATTAAAAATTTAATCCTTTAGGAGTGATTATTGAAAAATAAAATTTATATAATTAATGGTCCAAATTTAAATAAATTAGGTGATAGAGAGCCTAACAAGTATGGGAATCAAACTATAAAAGACTTAGAAG
The DNA here is from genome assembly GCA_902533695.1 of uncultured SAR116 cluster alpha proteobacterium. GTDB lineage: Bacteria > Pseudomonadota > Alphaproteobacteria > Puniceispirillales > Marisalimonadaceae > AG-426-I14. The sequence goes on along the minus strand of CACAMV010000011.1, from coordinate 25,907 downwards.
ATTTATGCTTAAAAAAATGCAAAGAAAATAATTTAGAACTAGATTTTTTTCAATCAAACAGTGAAACTGATATTATAGAAAAAATTCATGAAGCAAAAAATAATGCAAATGCAATTTTAATAAATGCTGGAGCTTTTACCCATACTTCAATAGCTATACTAGATGCCCTATATATTTATGAAGGTCCTGTAATTGAAATACATATGACAAATATTCATGCTAGAGAAGAATTCAGACATAAATCTTATATTTCTAATTATGCTTACGGCATCATTGCTGGATTTGGATTTAGATCATATGAACTTGCTATTGAAGCAATTAATAACAAATTGAAATAAATACGAGTAAACATGAAAGAAAATGAAAAAAATTTTAAATTAATTGAAGAATTATCTGCTCTAATGAATAAATTAGACATTTCAACTTTGAATTATAAGTTTAAAGAATTAAAATTAAAAATTAAAAAGTCTCCTCGTTATTCACCTATAAATGAAGAAGATAAAACAGTTTTAGATAACAAAGAAAAGAATAAACAAAAAATTTCTGAAAATAAGATTGAATCTAAAATTGAATTTACTTCGGATCACCCAGGTGCAATTAAGTCACCGATGGTTGGAACAGCCTATTCATCTCCTGAGCCAGGCAAAAGTCCATTTATTACTCTCGGTGAAAAAGTCAAAAAAGGACATCCTTTAGTTATTATAGAAGCAATGAAAGTAATGAATACTATAAATTCAGATAGAAATGGAAAGGTTGTATTTATTGGCTTTGAAGATGCTCAACCTGTAGAATTTGATCAATTACTGGTTATTATTGAATAAGATGTTTTCAAAAATTTTAATTGCCAATAGAGGAGATATAGCATTAAGAATTTTAAGAGCATGTCGAGAATTAAAAATAAAAACGGTTGCAGTTCATTCGACAGCAGATTCAGATGCAATGCATGTTCGTTTGGCCGATGAAAGTGTATGTATTGGCCCAGCTCATTCGTCAAAATCTTATCTTAACATACCTTCTATAATTACAGCTGCTCAGTTAGTTGGAGCTGATGCAATTCATCCTGGTGTAGGCTTTTTATCAGAAAATTCAGATTTTGCAGAAATTGTTCAAGCTCATAATATGATTTTTATTGGACCAAAAGCAGATCACATCAAAGTTATGGGCGATAAAATAAAAGCAAAATTAAAAGCAAATGAACTTGGTTTACCACTTGTTCCAGGATCAAAAGGTATAATTAGAGATCTAAAGAACGCCAAAAACGAGTCAGAAAAAATAGGGTTTCCTCTGCTGATCAAAGCCTCTGCTGGTGGAGGAGGAAAAGGTATGAAAGTAGTCAACAAAAAAGAGGATTTAGAAAAAGCCCTATTTGCAGCCAAAAATGAAGCTAGGGCAGCATTTGGTAATGATGATGTTTATATAGAGAAATATTTGTCAAATCCAAGACATATCGAAGTACAAATTTTAGGTGATAAATATGGGAATGTAATTCACTTGGGTGAAAGAGAATGTTCTATTCAAAGAAATCATCAAAAATTAATTGAAGAAGCACCATCACCTATTTTAAACAAAGAAGAGCAACTATACATTGGTGAATTAGCATGTGAAGCTGCAAAAAAAATGAAATATGAAAACTTGGGAACCATTGAATTTTTATACGAAAATAAAAAATTTTTTTTTATAGAGATGAACACAAGATTACAAGTAGAACATCCAATAACTGAAGCTATTACCGGAATAGATATAGTAAGAGAGCAAATATCTATTTCGGCTGGAAACAAAATATCATATGAACAAAACAAAATTAAATTTTTAGGTCATGCGATAGAATGTAGAATAAATGCTGAAAATCCTAAAACGTTTTTACCTACTCCTGGTGCAATTTCACAGTTTCATCCTCCTGGCGGTTTAGGGGTAAGAGTTGATTCTGGTCTTTATTCAGGTTATGAGATACCTCCTTATTACGATAGCTTAATAGCAAAATTGATTGTCCATGGAGATAATAGAAGTCATTGTTTGTTAAAATTAAATCAAGCAATTCAAGAAATGGTAATTGAACCTATCCCATCAACACTAGCATTGCACAAAGATATTTTAAATTCTAAAGATATGATTAATGCTAATTATGATATTAAGTGGCTTGAAAATGTTTTTTTAAAAAATAAAAATGAATAGAATTCTAAATTTTTCAAATCATCTTACTCCAGAAATTATCATCCAACTATATCGTAATGGCATTTTCTTAATGGCAAAAGCAAGATCTGATGAAAATGTTATTCTTGTGGAACCGGAAAGAAGAGCACTTTTGCCAATAACAGATTTTTATTGTCCAAAATCATTGATAAGGTTCTGTAAAAAAAATCCTTTCGAAATAACTATGAACAAATCATTTGATGAAGTTTTAATAAACTGCGCAACAGTTGGCAGAAAAGAAAGTTGGATCAATAATTATATTCAAGAAAGATTCATAGAATTACACAAAATGGGATATGCACATTCTATTGAATGTTGGAAAGAACAAAAACTAGTTGGTGGTATTTATGGAATTTCTTTGGGCAGTTGTTTTTTTGCTGAATCCATGTTTAGCAAAATTTCAAATGCAAGCAAATTTGCCTTAATTAATCTTGTCTCTAGACTATGGAAATTAGATTATTCAATATTGGATGTTCAATTTATAAATGACCATTTAAAACAATTTGGCGTATTTGAAATATCTAGAAAAGAATTTAAACATAAATTATTTTGTGCTTTAAAAACATCAAAAAAATTTGATACTGATTTTTATTTAGAAACAGATCCTTTTTCAGTTGTTTTAGAATTTTTACAAGCTATTAATATTAAATCATAAACAGGATGTTCCATTGCATTTAAAGAAGGACTCGAGGCAAACATCCATCCATCAAAAACAATATTTGTTTTTTTCAATTTAATGTGTTTTTTAGAATCATCAAAAACTGTTATATATGCTATAGACTCAGGTGTATCTGTTGGTTTAGAAAAAACACACCTCTTGACCATCACATTTAGGATTCCAAATTTTTTAATTTCACCAATCTGAAATTTTAAAGTCTTGATTCTAGCACTAATTTTATCTAAACCTTGTAGAAGTACAAAATTACCATCTATCCAATTCGCAAAACTTTGATTTGATAAAAAAAAAGACAAGGTAAAAAGAAAAATAAGTTTAGAAAATTTTTTCATTATTTGTTTGTTGAATAAATCATTTTACCAAGCATATCACTAAAACTAACTACAGAAGTAGTATCATAAATGATTTCTTCATCCTTAAGTAAAATTTCTGAAATACCCGGTGCTATTTCAATATGATTTCCTCCAAGTATACTAGAGGAAGTGATTCTTGCCGTTGTGTCTTCAGGTAATTTTATTTTCTGATCTAAGCCCATTAATACTTTTGCTTCATAAGATTCTGTGTCAAGTTCTAGCTTGATTATCTTGCCCACATTAATGCCTGAAATCTTAACATTATCTCCAATTTTTAATCCAGAAGCATTTTCGAAAACTGCATAAATATTTTTACTCTGTTTTGAATCAACTTTGACTGTATTTACACCATAAATCAAAAAAACAGCGGCTACTAAAATGACAATTGCACCCATAATTGTTTCTAGAAAATTATATTTCATTAAATTAATTTCTTTTTCATCTTGGTTGCCAAGGCTCATAATCGGCATAAGATTTTTTTCTTCTTCCTAATTCTGAAAGGCTACCCTGTGGTTTAAAAGCATGTATAGTTCCAGTTAAATTTGGGAGATGAGGTTGTTGCCATGCATATTTTTTTCTTTTTTTTCTCGGTATTTTTTTTTCAATATAATGAAGCCATGCATGCCACATGGGTGGAATTTTGGTAGACTCTACATCACCCAAATATCTAACAAATCTTTTTTTTCTATAGCCACTATTGGCTCTCTTTTGCTCGTAATACATATTCCCAAATTCATCTTCTCCGACTTTATTGGAAAACATAACTATCATAATGTCATTTAATAATTTCATTTTTAATTACTTTTTATAGATTTTATAATTAGATATGTAGAATATACAAGTTGAATCTAAAATTTGTTAATTTTTTATCAAAAATAACAAATAAAATTAAATAGTTAAAAAAAAAATACAAAAAATACATTTAAATACTTTACTCACATATACTAAATAATGTATCTTATTTTTTTATCATAACTAAATGTTGTTGTTTAACCGGTTCATTTGTAAAATATCTGGTTTATGTTGGGGAGTCACTAATTTCAATATTTTAAGTTAAAAAATAATTAGGAGTAAGTTATGAAGTTTAAGAGATTTTTTACACGAGAAGGTACTGATGCCTACAAAGGCATAGAATTTAAAGTTACTTCAAGTGAAATAAAAAATCCTGATGGCACAATTGTTTTTAGCGCACCAAATATTGAGGTTCCAGCAAATTACTCTCAAGTAGCAGCCGATGTTATTGCTCAAAAATATTTCAGAAAGGCTGGCGTTCCAATTCATTTAAAAAAAGTTAAAGAAAAAAATGTACCTTCTTGGTTATGGAGATCTGAACCCAATTTAGAAAAATTAAATTTATTAGATAAACAGAAAAGGTTTACTTCAGAAAAGTCTGGAAAACAAGTTTTTAATAGACTGGCCGGAACTTGGACTTATTGGGGATGGAAGGGTAAATACTTTTCAACTGAAAAAGATGCTAAAACTTACTATGATGAGATGAGGTATATGCTTGCAAGTCAAATGGGAGCTCCAAACTCACCTCAGTGGTTTAACACAGGTCTGCATTGGGCTTACGGGATAGATGGACCTAGCCAAGGACATTATTATGTTGATTATGAGAGTGGAAAATTAATTAAATCTACTTCTTCATATTTACATCCTCAACCTCATGCTTGTTTTATACAATCTATAAAAGATGATTTGGTTAATGATGGCGGAATTATGGATTTGTGGGTAAGAGAAGCTAGACTTTTTAAATATGGGTCGGGTACTGGTACAAACTTTTCTACACTCAGAGGGAATAATGAAGAACTTTCTGGAGGAGGCAAATCCTCAGGAATGATGAGTTTTTTAAGGATTGGAGATAGAGCAGCAGGTGCCATTAAATCTGGTGGAACAACAAGAAGAGCCGCAAAAATGGTGACAGTAGACGTTGACCATCCTGATGTTGAAGAGTTTATTGACTGGAAAGTTATTGAAGAACAAAAGGTTGCTGCATTAGTTGCAGGATCTAAATCTACTGCAAAATATTTAAAGGAGGTAATGAAAGCATGTAACTTAGAAAATTATGATGATAAAGATAGATTAAATCCAAAAGTTAATTCTGCATTAAAAAAAGCTACTCTCAACGCAAGGGCAATAATGATTCCTGAGAGTTATATTCAAAGAGTTATACAATTTGCAAAACAAGGCTTTAAAGAGATAGAATTCAAAACATATGATACTGACTGGGACAGTGAAGCATACTTAACTGTTTCAGGACAAAACTCTAACAATTCAATTCGTGTTACAAATGATTTTCTTGAAAAAGTTGAAAAAAATGATAATTGGAATTTAATTAAAAGAACTGATAAAAAAGTTTTCAAAACTTTAAAAGCTAAAGAGCTTTGGAACAAAATCACTGAAGCTGCCTGGTCATGTGCAGATCCAGGATTACAATATGATACGACAATTAACGAATGGCATACTTGTCCAAAAGAGGAAAGGATTAACGCATCAAATCCTTGCTCTGAATATATGTTCATTGATGATACAGCATGTAATCTTGCTTCTCTGAACTTAATGCAATTCAAAACTGACAATAAAAAATTTGATATATCTGGCTTTGAATATGCTTGTAGACTTTGGACACTTACTTTAGAAATTTCAGTTATGATGGCACAGTTCCCTTCTAAAGAAATAGCATTGAAATCTTACCAATATAGAACATTAGGACTTGGTTATGCCAATATTGGTGGATTACTGATGTCATGGGGGATTCCTTACGATAGCGACGAAGGTAGAGCTGTTTGTGCCTCAATTACCGCAATAATGACAGGAATTTCTTATTTAACATCTGCCGAGATTTCAAAAGAACTTGGGCCATTCTCAAAATATAAAATAAATTCTCATGATATGTTAAGAGTTATTAAAAACCATAAAAATGCTGCCAATGGAATGAAAGATGGCTATGAAGGCTTAAGTATAAAACCTGTTCCTTTGGACAAAGAAAAGTGCCCAGATATCAATTTATGCAAATCTGCGATAGAGGCTTGGGAAAAAGCTTATGAATTGGGTAACAAGTATGGATTTAGGAATGCTCAAACCACTGTAATAGCTCCAACAGGAACTATTGGTCTAGTTATGGATTGTGATACAACAGGAGTCGAACCTGATTTTGCTATGGTTAAATTTAAAAAATTAGCTGGAGGTGGATATTTTAAAATCATTAACCGCGTTGTTCCTGAAGCATTAAAAAGTCTTAGCTACGATGAAAAAGAAATAAATGATATACAAAAATATGTTATAGGCTCTGGTAGTTTAAAAAACTGTCAATCTATTAGCCATAACTCCTTAAGAGAAAAAGGCTTTAAAACAGTTCAAATACAATTAATTGAAGATTCTCTAGAAAGTGCTTTCGATATAAAGTTTGTGTTTAATCAATTTACACTGGGAAGAGAGTTTTGTTTAGACGTTTTAAAAATAGAGGAAGCAAAACTGAACGATTTTTCCTTTGATATGTTAGATTATCTAGGTTTTTCAAAAGAGGAGATTGATGCTGCAAACATTCATGTGTGTGGTTCGATGACATTAGAAGGTTCACCTCACCTTAAAGAAGAGCATCTGCCGATATTTGACTGCGCAAATATATGTGGAAGAATAGGAAAAAGATCTTTATCTGCAAAAAGTCATATTAGAATGATGGCTGCAGCACAACCATTTATATCTGGAGCCATATCAAAAACCATTAATATGCCTAATGATGCTTCAATTGATGATTGTAGTGAAGCATATATTTTGTCTTGGAAATTATGTCTAAAAGCTAATGCTCTATATAGAGATGGATCAAAGTTAAGTCAACCTTTAAGCTCTAACTTATTAGATGATGACGAACTAAAAAACGACGAACAAAACATTAATGAAAAGACTACAAAAGTTGTTGAAAAAATTGTTGAAAAAATTGTTAAGGCTGAAAGAGAAAAACTCCCTCATAGGAGGAAAGGTTATACTCAAAAAGCTATTGTTGGGGGTCACAAGGTTTACCTTAGAACAGGAGAATATGAAGATGGTAAATTAGGAGAGATTTTCATTGATATGCATAAAGAAGGTGCTGCATTTAGATCATTAATGAATAACTTTGCTATAGCGGTTTCTATCGGTCTTCAATATGGGGTACCTCTTGAGGAATTTGTTGAAGCTTTTACATTTACAAGGTTTGAGCCACAAGGAATTGTAACTGGAAATGACACCATTAAAATGTCGACATCTATACTAGACTATATTTTCAGAGAGCTTGCTATTTCTTATTTAGATAGACATGACTTAGGTCACGTGGACCAATCAGGCATAGATGTAAGTCCTACAGGAGTTGATAATGTTGATAAACAAATTTCTGAAAAAGTTGCAAGCAGAGGTTTTGTAAGAAGAAAGTTACAAGTTGTATCTGGAGGAGCAGTGGAAAATGTTTCTGTCCTAGAAACACAAAATTATTTAAATAATGAAAGTGTTTTAGAAGATAATATGCTAGTTAAACAAAAATCAAATTTTTCAAAAGAAATTGAAGCTAAAATTAAAGGTTATGAGGGTGAAGCCTGCGGAGAATGTGGTAATTTTACTTTAGTAAGAAATGGTACTTGCATGAAATGTAACACATGTGGCTCAACATCTGGGTGTTCTTAGAGTTTTAAAAAATGAATAATTTAAATGATAAATTAAAACAATTGGGTATTGAATTAGAAAAACCCAGTGTTCCAGCTGCTAATTACATCCCATACAATGTGGTTGGGAACCTAGTTTTCATCTCAGGTCAACTCCCTTTTCAAAATGGTCAAATACCCATTAAAGGAATAGTTGGAAAAGATGTGACAATGGAACAGGGCATAAAAATGGCTGAACTTTGTGCTTTAGCACTTTTAAGTCAGGTAAAAAATGCATGTGATGACGATCTAAATAGAGTTGTAAAAGTAATTAAGTTAGGTGGTTTTGTTGCGTGTTTACCAAACTTTACCCAACATCCAGAAATTATAAATGGAGCTTCCGATTTGATGGTAAAAGTTTTTGGTGATAAAGGAAAACACTCAAGATTTGCTGTAGGTGTACCATCTCTTCCAAGAAACGCTCCTGTGGAAGTAGAAGGTATTTTTGAGATTAATTAAAAATTAAATTTTCATTTAAAGATATGAAAGTTGAAATTGTCTCTAATATTTCAGAAATACATCCGAATGAATGGAATAATATTAATTTAAATGATCATCCATTTACATCCTATGAATTTTTATTTTCATTAGAAGAATCAAAAACTGTCAATCCAAAAACTGGATGGCAACCACAACATATTATTTTAAAAAATAGTAAAAATAAAATGTTGGCTGCTCTACCAAATTATTTGAAGGCACATTCCTATGGTGAATATGTTTTTGATCATAGTTGGGCAAATGCATATGAAAAAGCTGGCGGGAGATACTATCCTAAAATAATTTCAGCAATACCATTCACACCTGTAAATGGGCCAAGGTTTTTGTACAAAAACAAAAACAAAAACTTTCTAATTCAACAATTAGTTTCAACAATTGAAAATTTAACAATAACTAATAATTTAAGTTCTGCCCATATAAATTTTTTATTAGATGATTGTTCTGAACTACTTAAACAAAGAGGTTGGATTGAAAGAAAAGGTATTCAATTTCATTGGGAAAACAAAAATTTTAAAGACTTTAATGAATTTTTATTAAATTTAAAAAGTAATAAAAGAAAGATGATCAAAAAAGAAAGAAGCAATTTCATTAATTCTAACATATCTATTACAAAATTGACCGGGGATGATTTAACTAGTTCAATATGGGACAAATTTTATTCTTTTTATCTAAATACTATTGATCGTAAATGGGGGGGGGGCATATTTAAACAGAGATTTTTTTGAACTTATTTCAGAAAACATTTCTTCAAAAATATTACTTATCATTGCAAAAAAAGAAGGTGAGATTATTGCTGGAGCATTAAATTTTATTGGTGAAGACACTTTATACGGTAGAAATTGGGGTTCTATTCTTGACATTCCATTTCTTCACTTTGAATTATGTTACTATCAAGCCATAGATTTTGCTATACAACAAAAATTAAAAGTTGTTGAAGCCGGAGCTCAAGGAACTCACAAAATTAAAAGAGGGTATATAGCTAAACCAACTTATAGCTATCATTTCATTCCCAATAATTCGTTTAAAAATGCAATTGAAAACTTTACCAATTTTGAGTCAAAAGAAATATTCAAACAAATAGAATATATAAACACTCAAGGTAATCCATATTCTAAAAGTTAATTATAAAAGAAATAAAGTATTACTAAAACTTAATTGATTTTCATTGGTTCAGATTTATTTTTTTTTGAAACTTTTTGACCAGGTTCAGTTTTAATATTTAAATTTCCTTTTTTTAGTTCTATAAATACAGTCCCACCCTCGACTAAGGTTCCAAATAAAAGATCCTCTGCCAGTGGCTTTTTAATTTTTTCCTGAATTAATCTCCCTAATGGCCTGGCACCGTAAACTTTGTCATAACCATTTTCTGACAACCAATCTCTTGCATCATCGCTTAAAACAATAGATACATTTTTATCAGACAACTGAACTTCCAATTGCATGATAAATTTATCTACAACCATACGGATAACATCAATGTCTAAATAATCAAAGTTTATGACTGAATCCAGTCTATTCCTAAATTCAGGTGTGAATAACTTTTCTATTGCTTCATTATCAGCACCTTCTTTTGAGTTATTCATAAACCCTATCGAAGTTTTTGAAAGCTCAGAGGCACCTGCATTTGTTGTCATAATTAGTATTACATTCCTAAAGTCTACTGATTTTCCATTATTATCTGTTAATTTTCCATAATCCATTATTTGTAATAAAAGATTAAATAAATCAGGATGGGCTTTTTCTATCTCATCTAACAATAAAACTGAATGCGGATTTTGATCTATGGCATCCGTTAACAAGCCTCCCTGATCAAAACCCACATAACCTGGAGGTGCACCTATTAATCTAGATACAGTGTGCCTTTCCATATACTCAGACATGTCAAATCTAGTTAATTTTATTCCATAAGATTCTGAAAGCTGTCTTGCCACTTCGGTTTTACCAACTCCAGTTGGCCCAGAAAATAAGTAAGAACCTATTGGTTTTTCTCCTTCTCTTAACCCTGCTCTTGACAATTTAATACTTGAAACTAAGGCCGAAATAGCCTTATCTTGACCATAAACCATCCTTTTGAGGTCATTTTCAAGATTTAACAATGCTTTTTTATCATCATTAGAAACATTTCTCGGTGGAATCCTAGCAATCAAGGCTATTGTCTCTTCAATTTCAGTCTTTCCTATAGATTTCTTTCTTTTAGATTTAATTTTCAGCATCTGAGCTGCTGCAGTCTCATCTATAACATCTATTGCTTTATCAGGTAATTTTCTATCATTAATATATCTTGCCGCCAATTCGACTGCATACTTAATTGCCTCATTGGTAAACTTAATTTTATGATGATCCTCATATCTAGATTTTAGACCCATGAGAATTTTAACTGAATCATCTATGGATGGTTCTTTAACATCAATTTTTTGAAATCTTCTAACTAGAGCCCTGTCCTTATCAAAATAACCTCTATATTCTTTGTAAGTGGTAGAACCTATACATTTCAAACTTCCAGATTGAAGAACAGGTTTCAACAAATTAGATGCATCCATAGCTCCACCACTAGTAGCACCAGCACCAATGACAGTATGAATTTCATCTATAAATAAGACTGCATTTTCATTTTTTTCTATGTCCTTCATAACTGCTTTTAATCTTTCTTCAAAATCTCCACGATATCTAGTTCCTGCCAAAAGTGCTCCCATATCAAGAGCATATATCTCAGATTTAAGTAAAACTTCAGGTACTTCTCCCTTAACTATTTTGTCAGCCAATCCTTCTGCTATAGCTGTCTTACCCACTCCAGGGTCACCAACCAATAAAGGATTGTTTTTTGTTCTTCTACATAGAACTTGAATTGTTCTATTTAATTCAGATTGTCTTCCTATCACTGGATCAATTTTTCCAGATGCAGCCTTTTCATTAAGATTAACTGCAAATTTCTCTAATGCTGTCTCATTTTTATCTTCTTGTTTAGTATCCTCATCAACTCCGTTAGGAGAATTAGATTTTGAATAATTGGAATCTTTTGCCAATCCGTGACTAATAAAACTTACAGCATCAAGTCTTTTCATATCCTGTTTTTGTAACAAATATACCGCATAACAATCTCTTTCAGAAAACATTGCAACAATAACGTTAGCTCCATTGGCTTCGGTTCTCCCAGATGATTGTGTGTGGATTACAGCTCTTTGAATTACTCTTTGGAAACCTGATGTTGGTTGTGTATCAACCTCATCATGTGAACTAACAATGGATTTTAAATCTTCTTCCAAATATTCTTTAAGATCATCTTCAAGTTTCTTTAAATTAACACCACATGCTTTAAAAACCTCAATAGCATCTTGATCTTCAATTAAAGCTAAAAGTAAGTGCTCAAGAGTTGCAAATTCATGTTTTTTAGACGCGGCATCTGACATTGCACGTCTTAACGTTTCTTCTAAGGTGTGAGACAACATCATTTACTCCTTTTCCAACTGCATCTGAAGAGGATGCTCAAATTTCCTAGCATAATTTGTGACCTGCATTGCTTTAGTTTCAGCTACATCATAAGTATAAACACCACATATTCCTATGCCTTTTTGGTGTACATGCAACATAATTTGAGTTGCTTCTTCTCTTCCTTTATTAAAAAACTTCTCCAAAACTTCTATTACAAACTCCATAGGAGTATAATCGTCATTTAACATTAAAACTTTATATAATGACGGTTTTTTTGTTTTAGGAGATATTTGAGTTACTACTCCACTTTCGGAATCTATTGATGGATTATCTTCCTCAACCATACTTAACTCAATTATTCCTTTTATTTGTAATTTTGATTTCATTTTAATTTGTTTCATAATCTAATTTAATCTCTTAATAACAATGTATCAATAGGTTTAGTGAAATCTTTTAAAAAAAAATTACGCTGGAAACACAAAATATTGTATTAATAAATAAAAAATATCCATATTTTGTAATTAAAATTGTTAAATTTTAATTTTTCTGTTAGTAAATATTATTAAGATTTATCTGGAACTAAGTACATTGCATATTGTTTTTTCACAATTTTTGATCAGTTTTCTGAAAAACTTTAATTTTAGTAAGATAAAAAAAAATTTTTTTATATTTATATTTTTTGCGTTATTTTCAATTTTTAAAAATAACCCTGCCGAAGCTAAATATGCTTCGCTTATAATGAATGAAAAAACTGGAAAAATTTATTACCAAAAAAATGCACATACCAGAAATTATCCTGCTTCTTTAACAAAAATCATGACATTATATATGCTTTTTGATGCGTTAAAATCTAAAAAAGTTACCATGAAAACTAAATTCAATGTTTCAAAAAAAGCAACATTAAGACCACCTTCTAAATTAGGACTTAGAGCTGGACAAACCATAACTGTTCGTAATGCTATTTTAGCTCTTGTTACAAAATCGGCTAATGATGTTGCAACAGTTGTTGCCGAAAATCTAGGCAAAACAGAAAAAAAATTTGCCAATAAGATGACTTCTACTGCAAAAAAACTTGGCATGAAACGAACTATTTTTAAAAACGCATCTGGTTTACCTAATAGAGGCCAATTATCTACAGCAAGTGATATGGCCAAGCTAGCCATATTGATAAAAAAAAAATTTCCTGAATATTTTCATTTTTTTAAAAGAAAAACATTTATTTTTAATGGAATAGAATATAGAAATCATAATAATTTACTTGCCTCCTATGATGGTACAGACGGCATAAAAACTGGTTATACAAATGCTTCTGGTTTTAACTTAGTTGCATCGGTTGAAAGAAATGGTCAAAGAATTATCGGTGTTGTTTTTGGAGGAAAAACAGCTAGAACAAGGGACCGTCACATGGTTAAATTACTAAACAAATATTTTCTAACACACCCTAGGAAACCACTTGTTAGAATGGCAAAACCATCTGAAATCCCTACTAATAGGCCTAAAAAGATCACAAATCAGAGGGTTATTGATACTCCTAAGATAAATCCTTTAAAAAATAAACTTGTTTTTGATCAATCGACAGAAGATTGGTTTGTTCAAATTGGCGCTTTTAAGAATAGATTAAATGCCCATAAAGCTGCAAAGCAAGCTAGAAATGCTGCTCCAGAACAACTTGGGAATCTTCCTGCGTCATTACAAAAAATACCATTTGTTTCAGATACAAACTCAAAGACATCTTTGTGGCGTGTTAGATTTGTTGAGCTTGCAGAAAATCAGGCAAGATCTGTTTGTGCAGAACTTTGGTCATCAGGACTTGGATGTATACCATTACCTTCAAACTAATCTAAATAAAACCATTATTAACTCACTCTTAGTAATTCAGTCCAATTAGTCGTATAAGAGGCAGATTTATTATGTAAGATTGCATCAGAGTTTTCTATAATTTGTATTTTATTTTTTTCTATTTTTTTATTTATGCCTACAGAACCGTAGAATAATGTTCCTGATCCCATCTTATAATTAATACTATCCAACAATTGCATACATATTCCTGAAAATTTTGCATTAGGTGAACCGGTTTTAAACAAATTTCCTTGAATTGAATACATATCAATATTCTTCATGCGTTTATATTCAAAAGAATCTAATTTCAATTCCTCATTATTGGGTTTTAAATCTATAAAAGTAACACCAATTTTTTTGTAATTGTACTTAGCACGATATATTTTTTGTAATACTTCAAAACCTTTTCTAATCATAACGATAGTGTTATTAGTCGGTTCATCAAAAGTAGCTATTCCTACATTTCTATATTGATGATCATTTTTTCTAAATTTATTAGTATTAATAAAAACATATAAACCACCACATAAACTTTTCTGATAACGTAGTTTTTCTGCTGCTCTAGATATATGATTGGCTAATGCTTGTTTTAAATTAGGTAAATCTTCTACCATTACCCTAAAGGATCGTGATACAGTTATAGATTTTTTACGATTAATATCTCCTAGTCTCAACATCGAAATGCCTTTTAGTTCGTAAACTATACGTTCTCCTACTACAGAAATACACTTCCTTATATAACAAGGGTTGGCTCGTTGTAACTGTAATGCTGTGTATATACCACTTTTTCTTAATCTAGCTCCCCAACCTTTAGAAATTCCCCATATATCTTCAACGCTGATGTCACTTAATATTTGAGAAAGATGATCAGAGATAATAACTTCATAAACACCTTTCCTAGAATACTTTTTTGCTATCTTATTAGCCAACTTAGCAAGAGTTTTAGTAGGTCCTATACCTATAGAAACAGGTATACCAGTCCATTGATATATTTTTTTTTTCATATACAACATTTTTGAAAAGATAGCATCTTGCTCAAAACCATTTAGTCCAAGAAAGGCCTCATCAATCGAATACACCTCAACATCTGGTGTAAAATAATTGAATGAATCCATGACTCGTGAGGACATATCTCCATAAAGGGTATAATTTGATGAATAGACAAGGACATTATTCTTCTGAATAACTTGCTTGTATAAGTGTAAAGGAGCCCCCATCGGTATATCTAAGGCTTTAGCTTCATTAGACCTTGCTATAATACATCCATCATTATTCGATAAGACAACAATAGGTTTATGATTTAAACTTGGATCAAAAACTCTTTCGCAAGAGACATAAAAATTATTACAATCAACTAGAGCGTACAATTTAATACTCCATTAATATAAAGAATGTATAGCTGTAACTACAACCCCCCATATTTCGATGGTCATACTTTCTGTAATTTCAATAGGTCTAAAATTTTTATTCTCGGGCATTAAAACTAACTTTCCTGACCTTTTATATAATCTTTTTACTGTCATTTGACCATCAACAACTGCAATAACAACCTTTCCATCAGAAGGTTTTAAACTTCTATCGACTATCAATATATCATTATCGTGAATACCAGCATTAATCATCGAATCTCCATCAACTCTTACAAAAAAAGTTGCCGAAGGATGTTTTACCAAATGGTGATTTAAATCTAAACTTCTTTCTAAATGATCATCGGCAGGAGATGGGAAGCCAGCTGATATTTTACAGCTGTATAATGATAAATTCATTGATAATTCTCTGGTTGATAGATTTAGTATTTTAACGTCATCATTTGGTAAATAATGACCGTTTAAAATCAGTAATTCTCTTGTCTTTTCTATATCATACATATTATTAATTCCATTTGTTCTTGTTTTGTTCTTTTATATACAAAAAAATAACAAATGAAAACATTTTTTATATATTTTCTAGAATGAAAAATAGACTATAACTTTTTATGCTTTTCTAAAAGTGTTTCTAAATTATGATCTACCTGTTCATCAAACCCAAATCGAGATGAAAAAAAAACCAATCCCATCAACCCAAACCCAAGTATTAATGAAACAACCACACAAATAAAAATAGCCAAAACTCCATTCGAACTTATACTGACAAAATCCATGTTAAACCACATTTTAACCGAGAAAAATACAGAAATAGTTAAAACTAACAAAAAAATAGAAACTATTATATTCTTATTCATATCATCGAAACCTTAAAATCTATACGCCATGAACAGGTAACTCTTGTTTAACCAACTCTTGCCAATAAGCTATCCCTAAAGGAATAATCTCATCGTTAAAATCATACTTAGAATTATGAAGCATAGATCCTACTCTTTCCTCTCCAGCTCCAAGCCATATGTATGATCCTGACTTTTTTTCTAACATATATGCAAAATCTTCCGCACCCATTGAAGGGGCTAGTTTTGTTTTAACATGTTTTTTGCCTATAATATTTTCAGCAACAGCAATAGCCTTTTCACTTTCATTTGGATCATTAACAGTTACTGGATAACCATTTATAATGTCAACCTCTGTACTACAGCCATAAGCAGACGCAGTCATATTACAAATATCTAAAAATTGTTTGTGAACAGAGGCCCTTGTATTTCGATTAATAGTACGAATAGTACCTATAAATTCAGATTGCTGAGGAATAATATTAAAACTTGTTCCAGCATTAACTTGAGTAACTGAAACCACAACAGAGTCTAAAGGATTTTGTTTTCTAGAAACAATTTGCTGTAAAGACTGAATAATAGCAGAAGTAGCCAAAACAGGATCATTAGTTGCCTGAGGCATGGCGGCATGCCCCCCATTACCTTTTACTAACACATGAAATTTATCAGCTGAAGCCATAACCGCGCCTTTATGAATACCAATTTTACCTACCTCTAAACCTGGCCAATTATGCAAACCCCAAATACTTTCCATAGAAAATTTGTCAAATAAGCCATCTTTAATCATCGACAATCCCCCTGCTCCACCTTCCTCAGCAGGCTGGAAAATAAAATGAACTGTTCCATTAAAATTCTTTTCTTGTGACAAAACTCTTGCCGCACCAAGCAACATAGCGACATGACCATCGTGACCACATGCATGCATTTTTCCCTGAAATTTCGATTTATATGAAAATTCATTTTCTTCTTCAATTGGAAGAGCATCCATATCTGCTCTTAAGCCAATAGAACGATTTCCTCCTACATGTTTTGAGCCTTTTAAGATTCCAACTACTCCTGTTTTTCCTAAACCTCGATGAACTTCAATACCGAATGATTCTAGTTTTTGTGAAATAAAGTCCGATGTCCATAACTCTTCATAGCCCAGTTCTGGATTAGAGTGAAGTTGACGACGCCATGACGTTACTTCATTAGCAATATTTTTTATATTCGAAGATATTTTCATTGTTAAATCTCTTAATTAAGTATACTCATTTAAACTTATACTCGTCAAACAATGAAAAAATTATAAATCAGAAAAATGAAAACTCCTAAGACTACATTAGAGAAAATAATATTTGTCTTTATTCCATTTTCAATTGGTTATTTCTTGTCATATCTTTATCGTTCAACCAATGCTGTGTTAGCTCCATATTTAAACCAAGATTTGGGTATAAATGCTGAAGAATTAGGACTAATTACTTCAGTATATTTTCTAACTTTTGCTTTATTTCAATTACCTCTTGGCATTTTGTTAGACAAATTTGGAGCAAGAAAAGTACAAACAATTTTGTTAATTATTGCCTCAATAGGAGCTGCAATTTTTGCCTTAGGTAATGATGTATTGGAATTAACAATAGGGAGAGGGCTAATTGGCTTAGGCGTCTCAGGTGCTTTAATGGGAGCATTTAAAGCAATCTCAATTTGGTTCCCTAAAGAAAAATTAAGCTTGCTAATTTCGATCTTCTTAGGTGTTGGAGCTATGGGTGCTGTCGCTGCATCCACACCCTTAGAATTGGCAATGAATATAACAAACTGGAGAGTAATATATTTATGCTTATCAGTTATTACGCTTGTTGTAGCTCTTTCTATATTCTTGATTGTACCAGAGAAAACAATCTTTGATGTTGAAATTGAATCTGACTCTATCTTAAAAGTTCTAAAGCAAATATACACTAGCTATGCATTTTGGAGAATATGTCCCATAGCATCCATCGTAGGAGGAACTTCCATGTCATTACAAGGTTTGTGGGCTGGGCCTTGGCTTTCTGATGTAGGAGGATTTAAACAAATTGAAGTCGCTAATATTTTATTTATGTTCACAATTTGTATGACGATTGGGATTGTAACGATGGGCATAGTATCTGATTATGTTAGAAAATTTAACATGACACCCATCGGAGTAATGGGATATGCTATATTTTTACTTATTGTACCACTCACAATAATAACTTTAGGTATAATGCCAAAAGCCATTTGGCCTTGGATATTGTTTAGCCTGACGTCTTTTTGTGGGACATTAGGTTATGCTGGGTTAAGTGCACATTTCCCTTTAAGTTATGCTGGCAGAGTTTCAACAGCAGTTAATCTTATAACCTTTCTAATAGCATTCATCTCACAATATGCTATTGGAGGAATTATGCAGTATTTAGAACCTGGAAAAACATCTGCATACTCGATTGAATCCTACCAAGCAAGTTTTGGATTGTTTTTAATTCTAATTATCATCTGTTTTATAAGTTTTATTCTAATGAGTATATTTGATAAAAAAAAATGATTTATGGATAGAGTCTCTCAGATTCCCAATAATTAGAGTTCTTAATTGGTTTAAGAACAAATCTATCATGAAGTCTAAAATCACTATCCTGCCAAAATTCAAACTCATTAGGAGTTAATGCAAAGCCTCCCCAAAATTCTGGCCTTGGTATATCTTGTTCAAATTCTTTTTCAAGCTCTTTAACTTTTTTTAATAAAATATCTTTGTTTTTTAGAGGTTTAGATTGTTTGGAAGCCCAAGCACCTATTCTACTCTCCCTAGAACGCGTTACAAAATAATTGTCAGAAACCTCAGGAGAAACTTTTTTAACATTACCTACCAATCTAACCTGTCGATTAAGAGATTTCCAATAAAAACATAATGCTGCCTTCCCAGTATCCAATAGTTCTCTAGATTTCCTACTTTCATAGTTAGTAAAAAAAACAAATGAAGTATTAATTATATCTTTTAGCAAGACCGCCCTAAGAGACGGAGTACCATTTTTTGAGACTGTTGCTAAGAGCATAGCATTAGGATCTCTTATTTCTTTTTCTTTTGCTTCTGCAAACCATTGATTAAACAATTCTATAGGATCAATTTTTTTTTCTATTTCCATTAAAAAAAACTCCACCAAAATAAAAAAAATTCAAATTTTTGCCACAATTTAATTTTATTTAGAAACAAATTAAATTTTATTAGGAAAATTAAAAATGATTAAATTTTTTTTAACTATTATATTTTTAACTTTAACTCCATATATAACATATGCAGAAACTAGAGTTATTCAAGGTACTGGTTACGTTAACTCAGTAGAAGTTTTGAAACAATTAGTAACACATCAAATCCCAAAAACAGAAAAAATTTGTGAAATCAAACGTGTTCCAGCAAATCGAAGTAATCAAGGATTTGGCGCTGACAACTTAATCGGTGCTTTAATTGGTGGCGCAATTGGCAATCAATTAGGCAAAGGTGGAGGGAAACAAGGATCTACGGCAGTTGGAGCCTTGATTGGCTCTGAAATTGTCAGAAATGATAAGGCTAAAGCAAATGATGGAAATTTTGTAGAAAAAGAAATATGCAGATTACAAAAGATAGTTCACACAGAGACTAGTGAAAAAATATCTGGCTATCGTTTAAATATTGAAGTTGACGGTGATTTAATCTCACTAATTAGCAATAGATCATATAATCCCGGTGATATAATCTCAATTAAAAAACAAATAAAATATACAATTAATTAATTATAAATATTTAAGAAGATAAATTTCTAAATTTAATTTTAACTATTAAATTATTCAACAATCTATTATATATTTAAATTAGAATGTTTATCTATGGAAAAGAGATCATAAAATGACTGGATTGATGGATAATAAACGTGGCTTGGTTATGGGGGTCGCAAATGATAAATCGATAGCGTGGGGTATAGCAAAAACAATAGCAGATCAAGGTGGTGAATTAGCTTTCACATACCAAGGCGATGCATTAAAAAAAAGAGTTTTGCCATTAGCAAAATCCATCAATTCAGATATAGTCTTATCTTGTGATGTTTTAGATGATGAAGACATAGAAAAAACATTTGTAGAATTACAAAATAGATGGGGTAAAATTGATTTTCTTGTACATGCAATAGCATTTTCTGATAAAGAAGAATTGAAAGGGAATTATGTAGATACTTCTAGGGAAAACTTTGTTAATACAATGAACGTTTCAGTATATTCATTTACCGCTATCGCCAAAAGAGCATCAGAAATTATGAATAATGGTGGTGCTATGATCACGTTAACATATTATGGCTCCGAAAAAGTAATGCCTCATTACAATGTTATGGGACTAGCTAAATCAGCACTAGAATCATCTGTAAGATATTTAGCATCAGATTTAGGAGACCAAAATATAAGAGTTAATTGCATCTCGGCTGGGCCGATCAAAACTTTAGCAGCCAGCGGAATAGGTGATTTCAGGTATATATTAAAATGGAATGAATATAATTCACCACTAAGAAGAAATGTTACTTTAGATGATGTAGGAGGAAGTGCTGTTTATCTTTTATCGGATCTATCCACCGGAGTATCTGGGGAAACCCACCATGTCGATTGTGGCTATCATGTGGTTGGCATGAAAGCTATTGACGCTCCAGACATAAGTCAGAATAACAGTTGAAATGAACTTGAGATTTTTTAATCATGGCCAGCAATACTTTTGGTAACATTTTTAGATTTACTAGTTATGGTGAGAGCCATGGAAAGTCTATCGGTTGTGTCGTTGATGGTGTGCCACCAAATGTATTGTTAAAAGAAAAAGATATTCAATTATTTTTAAACAGAAGAAAACCAGGACAATCGAAATATGTTAGTCAAAGAAAAGAAAAAGACAAAGTTCAAATTCTTTCTGGAGTTTTTGAGGACAAGACAACCGGCCATTCAATCGCATTAAACATTAATAATGAAGACCAAAGAAGTAAAGATTATAAAGAAATTTATGATAAATTTAGGCCAGGTCATGCTGACATCACTTACGAAGAAAAATACAATATCAGAGATTACAGAGGTGGAGGAAGATCCAGTGCAAGAGAAACTGCAGTCAGAGTTGCAGCAGGAGCAATTGCATCCAAAATACTGAATCACAAATTAAAAAATAAGATTCAAGTTAGAGGAAGTGTAATCCAAATGGGTCCTCACAAAATAAATAAAAAATTATTCAACTGGGATGAAGTTAACAAAAATCCTTTTTTCTGTGGAGATCCAAGAGCTGCTATAGATTGGGGTGTTTGGTTAGATAAAATCAGAAAAGAAGGTAATAGCACTGGAGCAATCATCGAAGTCATTGCAGAGAATGTTCCTAGAGGATTAGGCAACCCAGTATATAAAAAATTAGATAGTCATATCGCTGAGGGCTTAATGTCAATCAATGCTGTTAAAGGAGTTGAAATTGGAACAGGTTTCAATGTCTCATCTCTACTTGGCACGGAAGCTAATGACGAGATTTTCCCAGATAACAACGGTGATTATTTCTACAAAACAAACCATTCTGGCGGTATATTAGGTGGCATTTCCACAGGACAAACAATCGTTGCTCGTCTTGCAGTCAAGCCAACAAGTTCAATATTGATTGAAAGGAATTCAATTGATATTAATCGTCAATCTATAAAAATAAAAACCAAAGGTAGGCATGATCCTTGTGTAGGAATAAGAGCAGTACCGATAGCTGAGGCTATGCTTTTGATAATTTTAACCGATCAATTAATGATGCATGAGTCACAAGTTGGACCTTTAGTTTAATAAATTAATTGCCATTAAATTTACAAGCTGAAATTAAAAACTCTTTATTACCTTTTGGGCCTAAAAGAGGACTTTCAACCACTCCTTGTACCCTAAGCTTCATTTCTTCAATTAACCATTTTTTTATGTTGTTAACAACTAAATTATGATGATGTGCATTTCTAACCACACCACCTTTTCCAACGAAATTTTTACCAATCTCAAATTGAGGTTTTATCAACGCAACCAACCACCCAGAAGTTTTAAGAAACTCTATACTTGCAGGCAAAACTTTTTTTAAAGAAATAAATGATGCATCACATACAATACAATCAAGAGTATCTTTAATAATATTAGAGTCTAGATGTCTAGCATTAGTTTTCTCACAAACAACTACTTTCTCATTATTACGAATTTTCCAATCAAGTTGTCCATAACCTACATCAACACAATATACTTTTTTAGCTCCATGAGTTAAAAGTACATCTGTAAATCCACCTGTGCTACTTCCAACATCTAACGCAATCATATTGTTACAGCTTAATTCGAAGTGCTCAATAGCTTTATTTAGCTTGTACCCACCTCTGGAAACCCAAGTGCTATCTTTTCTTTTAATAATAATTTTTGAATTAACTTGTAATTCGATACCAGGTTTATCGATTCTTTTTGTTTCAACAAAAACACATCCAGAAATTATGAGAGCTTGTGCTTCTTTTCTACTTTTAGCAAGTTTCTTTTGAACGAGAATTTTATCAATACGATCTTTAAGAATTACGAAACCTATTTTCTTTTTCTATTTTAGGATTAATTTCCAAAATGGAAATTAAACTTCTTAACTCATTCAAAATTCCAATTTTATCTAAATTCGCTTCTTTTAACTGCTCTTGCTGTGTTGCATGGTCTTGAAATTTATCTGGTAAAGTTAAACATTTAAGAGGTTTTGAATGTTTGTTAAAAAAATTCTTTGATGATAAAAAATGCAAGCAATTTGATGAAAAACCACCTACCGCACCTTCTTCAACTAAAAGTAAACCATCATGATTAATATATAAATCTTCTAACAAACCTTCATCTATCGGTTTAACAAAACGTGCATCGGCTAGCGTTATACTATATCCCTCAAACTCTAAAATCTCAGCGGCATCCATAGCTGGACCTAACCTTGTGCCTACACTTAGAACAGCCAATTGATCACCTTTGGTGATAATTCTTCCCTTTCCAATTTTTAGAGATTCTAACTTCTTTTCAACCTTTATTCCAATACCTTCACCCCGAGGATATCTACAAAAAATTGGGCCTTTTTCATAACAAGATGCAGTAAATACCATTTTTGCTAATTCATTTTCATCACTAGGAGCCATTATTACAACCCCAGGGAGGCATGACAAATATGCCAAATCAAAGGCACCAGCATGCGTAGCTCCATCAGCACCTACTAAACCTGCTCTATCTAACATAAATCTAACTGGGAGTTTTTGTATCACTACATCATGAATCACTTGATCATATGCTCTTTGAAGAAAGGTAGAATATATCGCTACAAAAGGTTTTAAACCCTCAATCGCCAAACCTGCCGCAAAGGTTACAGCATGCTGTTCAGCAATACCTACATCAAAAAATCTATCTTTAAATTTTTTTTCAAATTTGTTTAAACCTGTGCCTGATGACATCGCAGCAGTAATTGCTATAATTTTATTGTCTTCTTCTGCTATTTTGCATAACGTATCAGAAAAAACAGATGTATACGAAGGTGGTGCATTTGAATTCGATTTGATTGAATCTTTTTCAACCAAATTGAACTTTGAAACAGCATGGTATTTTTCTTGAGAAATTTTAGAAAATGGATGCCCTTTTCCTTTTTCAGTTACCACGTGTAATAATACAGGACCATGGATTAGACCATCCTTTAAATTTCTTAATATTTTAACCAATGATTTGACATCATGACCATCAATAGGTCCAAGATAAAACATCCCCATTTGACTAAAAAATGTGTTCTCATATTTATTTAGAATGTTTCTGGCCAAATCTTCAGCCCTTTTCGCTGTTTCGCTTATTTCTTTTGGAAAAAATTCAATCATCTGCTTAGCTATTTCCCTAACATTGTTAAAAGGACGACTAGACACTACATTCGACAAATAATTACTCAAAGCTCCAACTGCAGGAGATATGGACATATCATTGTCATTTAAAATAATTATCATATTTGTGTTTATAATTCCGGCATTGTTCATTGCCTCATAAGCCATCCCTGCACTCATGGCCCCATCACCAATAACAGCTATTATATTACTTGTTTTTCCCAATTTATCCCTGGCTACAGCCATACCAAGAGCTGACGAAATTGAAGTTGAAGAATGTCCAGCTCCAAAATGGTCATATATTGATTCACTCCTTTTAAGGAAACCAGAAATTCCACCTTTCTGCCTGAGCGTCTCCATTTGTCTTCTTCTACCGGTTAAAATTTTGTGAGGATAAGCCTGATGACCTACATCCCAAATAAGTTTATCTTCAGGAGTGTTAAAAACATAATGAATCGCTACAGTTAGTTCAATTACGCCTAAGCCAGCTCCAAGGTGTCCACCAGTTTTTGAAACCACATTTATTAATTCAGATCTCAATTGGTTAGATAAAGTTTCTAACTCTTCTATTGATATTTTTCTTAACTCTTTAGGTGAGTTAATTAAATCCAGCAAATTTATATCCCGATAATTCATATTTTTTTTCATTTTAAAATATTTTCATAAAGTTAAAATTCACGATCAATTGAATATCTTGCAAGTAATACAAGATTTTTAGCATTTTTTCCAAAAATATTTAAAGAATCTATTGCTTTTTCTGAAAAAAATTTGCATTTCTTCCTAGCTTCATTTTCACCTAAAATTGTTACAAAATTTGGAGTTTCATTTAATTTATCCTGTTGTGTCGGTTTACCCAATTTTTTTTTGTCACCATTTAGATCTAGCAGGTCATCAGTGATTTGAAAAGCCAAACCTAAATTTTGTGAATAATTTATAAGTGAATCTTCTTCCATCTTTGAACTTTCAGCTAAAATACAAGCAAAAATTAAACAACATTTTATTAATGAACCAGTTTTTTTATCCTGTATCCAAAACAAATCTTTTTCTGATATTTTTTTTTTGTTCGCATTTATATCAGCCTGCTGACCTCCAGCCATCCCTAAAAAACCTATTGAATTTGACAAATTAAATGTTAATGCTGATCTTTTTTTTGGACTCCTAATATTTTTCGGGTTTGCAATCATTTCAAAAGAACAAGTTTGCAAAGCATCTCCAGCTAAAATTGCTGTCGCTTCATCAAATTCTTTGTGTGCTGATTTTTTACCCCTTCTGTAATCAGAATTATCCATTGATGGCAAATCATCATGTATTAAGGAATAAGAATGAGATGATTCCAATGCGGATGCAGCAACTAAAAGCTCCTTAAACATATAATCTTTAACCTTCTTTTTGTTAGACAATAAAATCCTTCCAGCCTCCATGACCAAAAAGCCTCTAATCTTTTTTCCAGACCCTATTGTAGAATATCTCATGGCTTCAATTAATCTTTTATTTAAACCACATGATTCAGGTAAGTAAGAATTTAAAAAATTATCTATTAATAGGCTATTTTGTTTTAAGGCATCATGCAGTTGTTTCATTTTCAATTAATCACTAAAGTTTTCAGTTTTTAACGATAAGTTCTTATCATTCTTAGATGCTTGAATCTTTTCAACCTTCATTTTAGCCTCTTTTAATCTTCTCTCACATTGATTTTTTAATTCTGACCCTCTTTCATAAGCTTTTATAGCATCTTCTAATGAAACATCACCTCTCTCTAATGAGTTTACTATTTGTTCCAACTCATTTAAAGCTTCTTCAAAACTCAAGTCCTTAGCCACAACTAACTCTCACTTTTATTATAAAGAAATAAAATCCTATTATAATGTTAATCAATATATAATGTCCATGCAATCAACAATTTTCTGAAACATATTTTTTTCAAAAGCTGAATGGCCACCATCTTCTACGATATTTATCTCACATTTCTGCCATAAATTTGATATCTGTATCGCATTAAATGGAGGGCAAATAACATCATGTCTACCCTGAATGATAACACAGGGTAAGTGGAAAATTTTTTCTATATTTTCTAAAATAAAGTTTTTCTTTAAAAAACAATTTTTCATAAAATAATGAACTTCTATTTTTGCAATAGCAAGAGAAGCAATTCCGGTATTTATTCTCTCTTCATACCTTAATGTAGAACAAGAG
>CACAMV010000010.1 GCA_902533695.1 uncultured SAR116 cluster alpha proteobacterium | reverse complement strand
AAATTATTTTTAAGACTCAAGATGGAGGAAAGCTTTTATCAGCGTTAAAATTTACCAATAAAATCAGAAGTGGTGACATGACTTTAAAGATACAATTTTCTAATAAAAAATTAAATGAATATACAGGATTAATTAAAGGTAAGAATTTTAGCGTTTTAAAAGCCCCAAAAATAATCAAATCATTATCTTCTCTTGGCTTTTCAGGTATCAAGTCCTTGTTTGTTGGTCAAGGAGTTGCTTTTGAGGAAGGTGTAGCAAAATTTAGAAAAAAGAATCAGGAAATGTTATTTGAAAAAATTTTAATTAACAATGAAACCTTAAGTGTATTTTTGAATGGTAAATATAATTTAAGCACTAGGGCAATAGACTTTACAGGAAGCATTGCTCCTATAAGAGTAATTTCAAAATTTCTCAGTGTCGTCCCAGCAGTTGGTGAATTATTAACTGGTTTAAAAAAGAGTGGGATTATAGCTGGTCAGTTTAAGATAAATGGTGACATTGATGATTTTAATGTTGATCTAAATGAGCTGTCATTTGCTCCTGGCATTTTGAGGGACATTTTCTCAAGGGATTGGATAAAACAAAACAAACTTGAATTCGATAAAAAATAATTATTTAAAAAAAACTAAACCATGCTTTTTTTTACCAACAGAAATTTTAATACTATTATTTAAAAAATCATTGTTCCTAACGACTAACTCTTCATCACTGATTTTATTATCATTTAATTTCACTCCTTGGCCTCTAATCAATCTTCTTGCTTCACCATTAGATTTTGAAAAATTTAATTCATTAAGAATTTTGATAATAGAAATTTCTTTTTCTTTAATTGTTATTGATGGTAAGTTTTTATTTATCTTTGAATTTTCAAATGTATCTTTAGCAATTTTTGAGGATTCAATCGCCGCATTTTTACCTCTACACAACTTAGTCACTTCGTTAGCTAAAATAATTTTTGCTTCATTTATGTCTGAGCCATGCAATTTCTCTAATTTATCTATTTCGTTTAAATCTAACTCGGTAAAAAGTTTTAAAAACTTAGATACATCAGCATCTTCAACATTTCTCCAAAATTGCCAAAAATCATAGTCATTTAAATAATCTTTATTCAGCCATACAGCACCGTTTTCAGACTTTCCCATTTTAGCACCACTATTTGTGGTAAGAAGAGGTGATGTTAATCCAAACGCTTGTTTTTGATTTTTTTTTCTAATCAAATCTATTCCATTGACTATGTTTCCCCATTGATCAGATCCTCCCATTTGCAAGATACAATCAAATTTTTCATTTAATTTTAAAAAGTCAAAGGCTTGAAAGATTGGGTAATTAAATTCTAAAAATGATAAGTTTTGTTCTCTTTCTAATCTAACCTTTAAACTCTCAAGAGAGAGCATTTTATTTATAGAAAAAGATGAACCATATTCCCTTAAAAAGCTAATATAATTTAGTTTATCTAACCACTCAGAGTTGTCAATCATGAGTCCATCATCAATATTATCACCAAATTTTAAAAATTGATTAAAAACTTTTTTAATATTCAGTTTATTTTTTTCAATTTCTTCAATTGACAAAATAGGTCGTGCAAAATCTTTACCAGAAGGATCACCAACTTTTGTTGTACCACCACCCATTAAAACTATCGGTCTATGGCCACACTTTTGAAACCATCTTAACATCATTATTTGTATCATTGACCCCACATGTAATGAGGGGGCTGTACAGTCAAAGCCTATGTAGCCACATTTAGATTCTTTAAACAAAGCATTATCTAATTGATCTAAGTCTGTAATTTGATGAATAAAATTTCTTTCTTTAATTATATTTAAAAAATCTGATTTAAAAGTCATATGAATGTAACCTAGTTAATTTAAACTTTCTAATTGGAATCTATTGTCTAAATATTTTTTAACAATATCCATTAACTCTATATGATGATCATTAAAAATATGGTCTGCCTCATTAACAAATTCTAAATCAATTTCAACATCTTTTTGAATAGATAATCTATCTACAATTTTTTCAACATTCTCGTAGGGAACACGTTTATTTTTTCTTCCATGAATAATTAACCCAGAAGCAGGACAAGGTGCTAAAAATGAGAAGTCAAACTTGTCTGCTGGTGGTGATATTGAAATGAAACCTTCAATTTCTGGTCTTCTCATCATTAATTGCATGCCTATCCAAGATCCAAATGAAAACCCAGCGATAAATGTATACTTGCTATATAAATTTTGAGATTGGAGCCAGTCTAAAACTGCCGCTGCATCAGATAATTCTCCTTCTCCACCGTCAAAACTACCTTGACTCCTTCCTACACCCCTAAAATTAAATCTAAGGACGGAGAATCCTCTGATTTTAAATTCCTGGTAAAGTGAAAAAGTCACTTTGTTATTCATACTTCCTCCCTGATAAGGTTCTGGATGCAGAATCATAGCCACTGGACAACCATTCTCAGTTCCTTGTGCATATTTGCACTCTATTCTACCTTCAGGACCATTTAAAATCACTTCTGGCATTATAAATTCCTCCGACCATTTTATCTTTATCAAACATTTTATATTTAATATCGATTATTAACAGCATTAAATTAATTTGGTAATTATAGTTGTTTATCGTTTTTTTGAAAATATATATATATTATAAAAAAATAAAAAATAGTAGTATAAAACATCTAATAATCATAATTAATATTTTTGGCTAATAATGTTTAAAAAATTGATTGAAGAAATAGATTCAATTATTGAACGTGATCCAGCAGCTAGATCAAGGTTGGGTGTGGTTATGCTTTACCCAAGTTTCCATATTTTAATTTTTTATAAATTATCTAGTTTTTTGTGGAAAATAAACTTAAAATTCTTGTCTAGGTTTATTATGCAAACAGGAAGATTTCTTACTGGAATAGAAATTCACCCCGGGGCAAAAATAGGTGATAGGTTATTTATGGATCATGGATTTGGTATTGTAATTGGTGAAACTGCTAAAATAGGGGATGATGTTACAATTTATCAAGGAGTAACGCTTGGAGGCGTTATGCCCTCTATTCATAGTGATAATCAAAGAAACCAGAAAAGACATCCTACAATTGGAAATAATGTTATAATAGGCTCAGGAGCACAAGTTTTAGGTCCTATAAAAATAGGAGATTCATCAAGAATTGGAGCTAATTCAGTCGTCACAAAAGATGTTCCAAAAAATGTTACTGTTGCTGGAGTCCCTGCAAGAGAATTTGGTCAAACAATTGATAGGAATTTTCAAGCATATGCTGTTTCAGGAACTTCAAATGATCCAACAGAAAAAAAATTATCATCTTTATTAAAAAAAATTAATGATTTAGAAATGAAATTAACTTCTAAAAATAAAAAAAAATAATTTTATTTATATTTTATATTAGGGAACTTTATGACAAAAATTATATTTACTTTAAATGATGGTAATAAAAAAATTATCGAAGCCGAAAATGGATTATCTCTAATGGAAATAGCTAGAGATAATGATCTTGGGATTGAGGGAACTTGTGGAGGATCAATTTCGTGCTGCACCTGTCATTTGATTGTAGATAAAGATTGGTTTAAGGTCGTTGGGCCACCAAACCCAGACGAAGAAGACATGCTTGATTTAGCGGTTGATTTGAAACCCACTTCTAGATTGGGATGTCAAATAGAAGTTAGCGACGATTTAAATGGTCTGATAGTAAAAATACCTGAAAATAATTAATTTTAAATATAATGTTTTCGATTAAAAAAATAATTAAAGATATTAACTTGGGGGGTAAGCCATCTGATCATAAAATTGCGGTAGCAATGTCTGGAGGTGTGGATTCATCAGTTACAGCAGCTATGCTGAAAGAATGCGGGTATAATGTAATTGGACTCTCAATGCATCTTTACAATCAAAAAATATCAATTAATAGCAAAAAAACTTGTTGTGCGGGTTTAGATCTTAAAGATGCTAGATCTGTTGCAGATAAACTAAACTTTCCTCATTACGTTTTAAATTATTCAACAAAATTTAATAACCAAGTCATTAATGATTTTGCAGATTCTTATTTGAAAGGTGAAACTCCTATACCATGTGTTAGATGTAATCAAACTGTAAAATTTATTGACATGTATTATTATGCCAAAAAGTTAGGTGCAAGTGCATTGGCAACGGGACATTATATTAGAAGGAAAATGATAAATAATTTTCCACAAATGTATAGAGCAGTTGATTTATCAAAAGATCAATCATATTTTCTTTTTGCTACTACTTCTGAACAATTGCATTTTCTAAGATTTCCTTTAGGTGAATTTAATAAAAGTGAAACTAGAAAACTAGCCTTGAAATACAATTTGAATGTAGCAGACAAACCAGATAGTCAAGATATTTGTTTTGTTCCACAAGGTAAATATTCTGATTTTTTAAGAAAATTAAGGCCGAACTCTATTTTGCCTGGAGACATATTACATGTTGATGGAACAAAGATTGGTAAACATAATGGAATTATTGATTATACAGTTGGTCAAAGAAAAGGTATAACTATTGGTGGAAGAAAAGGAATTCCAGAGGATGAAGCAAAATTATATGTTGTTAGAATTGATCAGGAAAGAAATAATATCATTGTTGGCCCTAGAAGACACTTAATGTGCAAAACCATTGAACTTAAGGATTGTAATTGGATATATGAAAAAAACTATAACTTATCTGATGTATTAGTTAAATTAAGGAACACATCTTCTTTAATTTTGGCAAAGGTTAAAATCAATAAAGATTCATGCATTTGCAAAGTTGTACTAGATAAACCTGAACATGGGATTTCACCTGGTCAGGCTGTTGTTTTTTATAATATCCGTGATAAAAATCATGTTTTGGGTGGTGGTTGGATAAACCGAACTTCGCTACAAAATACTAATTAAATTTTATGATTAATTATAAAATTGATCATCTTGTAGTTGGATCTAATAATCTTGATGAAGGCACTCAATACATTGAAAAATTACTTAAAGTAAAGTTAAGTAAAATTGGTAAACATAGGAACTTTGGAACTCATAATAGAGTTTTGAGCCTAGGCGGGATCTATTTAGAAGTTATCGCAATTGATGATCAATCTGATTTCAAACCAATTAATTGTTGGTTTAGTTTAGATCAGGATTATGTGAAGCAAAAAATTTTAAAAAAACCAACTTTAATTTCTTTTGTAATTTCATCAAAAAAAAATGAAGATTTGCGAACTCATGAAAGTGCAATA
This sequence comes from uncultured SAR116 cluster alpha proteobacterium, assembly GCA_902533695.1. Taxonomy (GTDB): domain Bacteria; phylum Pseudomonadota; class Alphaproteobacteria; order Puniceispirillales; family Marisalimonadaceae; genus AG-426-I14. The sequence goes on along the minus strand of CACAMV010000010.1, from coordinate 27,438 downwards.
TTTGTTGAAAGGGATCATTATTTTTGGAATTTTAGAAAGCCAAAGACAAATCTTATTGACAATGTTTTGTTTCCTTATGAAGATATTTTCCCATCTTTAATTTATTGGTTTTCGGATTTACCGATTTCCAATATGAATAAAAATTTTCTTTCCTTTCAAAGTTTGGATATTACTTTGAGTAAAGATCAGAATTTTTATAAGAAGTTTTTATCTAATTTTAATTTAAATGAAAAAATAAATTTTTTAACTAAAAACAATATTGACCCAAAATTATTACCGAATTTATCTGCAGAAATTATTAATACTAAAAGTGGAGAAAAATTTACACTAACATAACATCATTTAAATTTTAAACACTTGACTTAAAAAGAAAATATTATTACTCAATTAATGTTTTGGCGGAGTAGCTCAGTTGGTTAGAGCAGCGGAATCATAATCCGCGTGTCGGGGGTTCAAGTCCCTCCTCCGCTACCAATTAACATTCTGAAAACATTTGATATAAACCAGTTTGTATTTATTAATTAATTATAAGTTATTAAAAATAGATACCATATTACCAAATTGTTAAAAATACACCCTAAAAGCTTAAAAGTGCTAAATAGCGATCCCATTTTTATTTTCAATTAGTTTGTTGTATCATCATGAAAAAATTATTTTAACTTTTTTAACAAAGACACTATCAGGTTATTATGAGATATTTAGCAACTTAAATAAAACTTTTTATTAAATGATGTGGAAAATTAATTTATCCTTTATAAGATAATATGGTGTAAAAATTGCAAAAAAATAATTGATTAATTTAGCAATCATAAAATGAAAAAAAAATTAATATACTTATCAGACCTTACACATAATGGGTTGATCTTATCCTCAAACGTTTTCCCTCTTTCGATCGGATTAGTTGGTTCTTATCTTATTAAACACCGAAAAGATGAAGTAAAAGTGGAGTTGTTTAAATATCCTGAAGATTTAAACAATGCTCTAAAAAAACAAATTCCTGATTTAATTGGTTTTGCAAATTATTCATGGAATTTTGATATTTCAACCGAATTTGCAAAACATATCAAACTTCGTAATAAAGACACGGTTATTGTTTTTGGAGGTCCAAATTATGGCCTAAAAGACAATGAAATAAAAGAATTTTGGAAAAAAAACTCCTTTATTGACTTTTATATTGCTCAAGAAGGTGAGCAAGCTTTTTTGAATTTATTTGATATTTTAAATCAATTTAATTTTAATAAAAATGATTTAAAATCTAAAAGTATCTTAATAGGGAACACTCATTATAGAGATAAATTAAACAAACTAATTCAAGGTGAAGTTTTACCTAGAATTAATTTAGAAGATCTGCCCTCACCATATTTAATGGGATTAATGGATAAGTTTTTTGATAACAAGCTTATACCAATGATTCATACTACCCGAGGTTGTCCATTTTCTTGCGCTTTTTGCAGTGAAGGCACATCTTATTTTAATAAAGTTTATCAAAGAAATAAAAATTTAGAAGATGAATTAGAATACATCTCTAAAAAAGTTCAAAAAATAAAAGATTTGTTTATCTCAGATGCAAATTTTGGGATGTATAAACAAGACATAGACAAATCGAAGATTATTTCTAGGTGTCAAAAAAAATATAATTATCCAAAACACATCCATGTTTCAACAGGAAAAAATCAAAAAGAAAGGGTAATTTCTGTAGCAAAATCTTTGAATGGAGCAATTAATCTAGCAGCTTCTTTACAATCAACCGATGAAAACGTCTTAAAAAATATTGATCGTTCTAACATATCAATTGAAAAATTATCAGAAATAGGAAAAAAAGCAAACTCAAAAAATACTGGAACATATTCTGAAATAATTTTAGGACTACCAGGTGATACAAAAAAAACACATTTTAAAACTCTAGAAGATGCAGTTGAAATCGGTTTTGACAATATCAGAATGTATCAACTTATAATGATCCCTCAAACAAAATTAAATACATTAAAAAACAGACAAGATTATAAAATGAAGACAAAATTTAGAATTATGCCAAGATCTTACGGTTTATATAATATCTTTGACAAAAAAACAATGGCTGTTGAGTGCGAAGAAATTTTAGTTTCTAATTCAACTATGAGTTTTGAAGAATATTTAGAATGTAGAGAAATGAATCTTACCATAGAGATACTGCATAATGGAAAAATATTTCTAGAACTTCAGGGTTTATGTAAAGCGTTTAATCTATCTTGGTTTAATCTAATTTTTGAATTTTTTAAAAAAAGGAGACAAAATACATATACTAAAAAGCTTTATGATGAATTTAGAAAAGAAACTTCACAAAAATTGTGGGATAATAAAAGATCATTAAAAATATTTGTAAGCGAAAATATAGACAGTATTTTAAATGATGAAAAAGGTGCAAATGAGCTTTCTTTATCTAAAGCAACTGCGTTTTTTAAAATATATCCAGAAATAAATAAAATGTTTTTTTCAATTGCAAAAGAATATTTTATCAAATCATCAATTTTTGATAGTATTTTAAAAAAATATCTATACGAACTAGAAAAATATAGTTTGCTAAGAAAGTCTGATATTTTAATTAATAATGATTACGAAAATAATTTTTCTTTTGATTTCAAAACAATTGAAAGATTTAATTTTGAAATTAACCCATATAAATTTTATAAAAATAAAAAATTTGATATTTCAATATCACACAATCACTCTCAAAAAAAATTGATTAATTCATTTTATTCTGAGTTTGGGAATAATTTTGATGGATTAGGAAGGATGCTCATGAGACACCCACATGTATATAAATTATTTAGAAAACCAAGGATTTTAACTAATTAGAATATGAGAAAGAAATCTAAAAAAATTTTGATAACTGGTGGTACTTCTGGGATAGGATTGGCTACGGCTAAATTGCTATTAAAAAATAAATTTAAAGTTTTTATTTGTTCTAGCAATCATAAAAATGTAAACAAGTCGCTGAATAATTTAAAAAAAAAATATAAATCAGCTGTTAATGGAACTGTATGTGATGTAGGCGATTCCTCAGCAACAGAAGATATGATTTTAAAAGCAGTAAGTTTTTTAGGTGGTTTAGATATTTTAATTAACAATGCAGGTGTTGGTTTTAAAAAATCAATTGAGGATATTGAGTTTGAAGAATGGAACAAATTAATTGCTACAAATTTAACTGGAGCATTTAATTGTGCTAAAATATCAATACCTTTTTTAAAAAAATCTAAAAATGCGTATATCATTAATTTAGGAAGTAGGGCTGGAAGATATTCCTTTCAAGGTGGAACAGCCTACAACGCTTCAAAATTTGGAATGCAAGGTTTTTCTGAGGCATTATATTTAGACCTAAAAAAATATAAGATTAATGTTACTTTAATTGCACCAGGAACTGTAAATACGAAATTTTCTGATGGAGATAAACTTAAAAAATCTTTAAAACCAGAAGATATAGCAAAAGTTATTCTTGACACATTAGATCATAAAAGTCATTCAAATGTTAACTGGGTTGAAATAAGAAGTAACTATTAGGAGAAATCTATGAATAAAAAAAAGGTAGCAGTTATTTCTGGAGGATTTGGTAGAATAGGTTTTGAAATTTCAAAAAAATTATTAAAGAAAAATTTTATTGTTGCAATCATTGAAAAAAATTTTGAAAATAAGGATATTTTAATTAATCAATTAAACAACTATGGTGAATGTAACTTTTATAATTTTGATATTTCAAAAAAAGCAAATTGCAAATTGGTTATAGAAAAAATTTATCAAGACTTTAATTCAATTGACTATTTAATAAACAATGCAGCAGAAAAAAGAAATAAAAAATATTTAAAAAATTTATTAGTCAATGATTGGAAAAAACAATCTGAAACTATTATTTCAGGAACATTATACTTGTCAAATTATGCTTATAAATATTTAAAACATTCAAAAAACGGCTCTATTGTTAATATGTCATCAGTAATATCAAATGAAGTGTCAAATGCTAATTGCAGTTGGGCATATCAAGTATCAAAAGCTGGATTAAATCATCTTACAAAACTCTTGGCAGAAAGGTTTGGAAAAGAAAGTGGTGTACGTGTTAATGCAGTTGCTCCCGCACTAGTTGAAAAAAAAAATTTAAAAACATATAACATAAATAATGAACAAGCAGACTTAATTAAAAAAATAATTCCTTTAAAAAGAAGTGCTAAAGTAAGTGAAATAGTCGAACTAGTTTTTTTTTTATTGTCTAAAAAATCTTCTTACATTACCGGTCAGGTGATTGTCATTGATGGTGGATTAGGTCTAACTGAACACTTTGAATTAGGCGCATCAATATATAACAACAAATAACATATTTACAAATTAATTGCTTGTAAGCATATAATAATGGTTCATTTTTTAAAGACGTAGAATAAAATCTTTGATATCACAATCTATAGATTCAGGCATTAAGCCACTATAATTAATTTTACTTAAATTATTGGTTTACAATGTATATTTTTATTTTTCAATAATGCAAAAACAAATAAATAAAGGATAATCAAAAAAAGGTAATCCACCATATAGCAATAGATTTGAACAACAACCAAACTCAATTTTAAATTAATTGAAAATGTAAAGAATATAAATTTTAAAAAAAATTGGTACAAAAATTGCTTTTCGTTTATATGCCAAAGTATATTAAATTTAATATTAAAAATAAAGATAATTTTGTGCAATCATTTGCTTTTTATCCGGTGAAGAAAAACGCAAATACTTCTGCTAAAATATTTTTTGCAAAGCATTTAAATCTTGATCACAAGTTTTATTATATAGATGATGCTATTCCTAGATACCAAGTTTATACCAATCAAAAAGCCTTGAAATTCATGTTTTCAAATCAAAAGGCTGGCAAAAAGAATCTTAATCATTTTGTAGCTAACAATAAACCTTTTGAAAAGGTAAATGTTGATTTTAAAATTTGTATTGTCAGAGATCCGCTTAAGAGATTCATTTCTGCTTACAAAAATCGCATTTTATATCATAAAGATGTAGAATTTTTTGATTTATCTGTCGATCAAGTTTTAGAATGTTTAGAGGCTGAAAATTTTGAGAATTCGCATTTTCAAAAACAAAGTTATTTTTTAGGACAAAGCTTATCATACTATGATTTTGTAGGTAAAGTAGAACAAGTAAATAATTTTGAAAAAGAAATAAATCAGATTTTTCAAAAGTATGTTGAGTTTCCTAGATTGCAAACTGGCGGAAAAGAATTTTATTTAAATTTGTCAAAATCACAAAAATCAAAAATTTTCAAAATTTATTCGAATGATTATGATTTAATTAAATTTTATAAAAAATATTAAAAATATTTTTAACAAACTATCGACTATTATTTTCTTAATAAAATTATAAACTTAAAAGTTTTTTAGATTTTGGTTTAACATTGATTGAGATCTTAATTTTCTTTAAGTTATTTATGAATTCAATTTTTTGTAATTTGTTTGAAAAATTATATATTTCTAATTCATCTTGTTTTTTTGAAATATTTCTTGTTAAAGAAATACATTGATTATTTATTAAAGATGGAGTTACAAAATTGATTGACGATTTATTTAATCCTAATCCTTCGTCGCTTCCTATAAGCAATGGACCATAAAAGCCTGTAATTGCTCCGATGCCCCAGTTCCTTCCATGCCCTGATATTACTGAACTCAAATAACATCCAGCATCAGAGTGCTGATATCCTAATTTTAATTTTGATGATCCAATTCGAATTTTTCTTGAAGCTATGTTAAAAGCTCTTTCTACATATTTTATTTCTCCAGTAATTTGATACATTAGACAAAAAAATGAAGTTGGAGGTTCATTCAATAGTCGTAAGTTGTTTTTATCAAGATAATACCAATATATCATATCTTTTCTTTTTCCAATGCCCTTTAATTTATTTTTTTCTTTTTCAAAAATGCCTAACATTAACTCATCAATATTTGTCGAAGACATTTTTCTCTGATGTAAAATTATGTCTTGATCAAAAGTATAATCTCCAAATGTTTTTCTGTAGTATGAAATCATTGATGAAGCAGAGTCTGAATATGGAAGAGTTAAAATTGGAATAAGAATTTGTATAATTTTTCTACTTGCTTTTAAAAATATGTCCTCCTTATACAAATTATACAAATATCCAAAAGTGTAGATAAAACCTGAGGCTATAAGACTCTCAATTCCTGACAATTCGTCATCGTCAGAATGATGTACTTTTGAAATAACAAACTTTTCTTTTGGAGAAGTCATATCTTTTTGGAAATATCCTTTATTCTTGATATCCCAAGCTAGAGGAATTTTCTCAGATGATTCTAAAATTCTTTTAGCAAATTTGACACAAAAATTCTCTGAAAATTTCAAATACTTTTTTTCTCCACTTATTTCCCAAGCTATCAAAAGTATATGAATTAATCTTAAATGATCCGCGGTATTATATTTTGAATCATTAGATATATCTGCGCCTTCAGTTCCTAAAAAAAAACTTTTAAAGAATTGTTCTTCATAATCAAACCAGGGATATATTTTTTCATCCCAATTACCTATATATTCAGAAACTTGAATAATTAATGATTTAGCTTCTTCATCCTCTGGAAACATACGTATATATCTTGGTAAAAATCCTAGAAAAACCTCTGATCCATGGTGAACATCGATTATATTAAAGTAACCATGATTTAAATTGCTTTTTATCCATTTAATTAATGATTTGCCTAAATCGCTTAAAAATAATTTAATATTTTCATCTTTATTAATATAATATTCTTCGAACAAAGAAATGCAGTAACTTGCATTATCCCCTTGATATTTTGCTTGATCAAAATATTCTATTGCTTCATTACAAATTAAATTTTTTAAACTTGAACTTATAATTTTACTTGAGTTGATTATTGTTTCCATAAAATTTAATTTTAACAAAAATAATTTAACTTAAAATTAATTTCAATTTTTATGCCAATTAAAATCATAAGAAACAAAATTAAAAGAAAAATTGATAAGTTTATATAATTACTTTCTTAAAAATTTAAGTCTTTTCTAATGATTGGTTTATATCATTCAATATATCGTCAATATGTTCAATTCCAACTGACAATCTTATATAGCCTGGAGTGACACCTGATCTCAACTGGTCTTCAGCGTTTAATTGGGAGTGTGTGGTTGATGCAGGATGGATAGCTAAAGATCTTGCATCACCAATATTAGCAACATGATATAATAACTGTAAATTATCTATAAATTTTTTTCCAGCATCTAGACCCCCAGAAAGTTCAAATCCAACTAAAGGTCCACTGCCATCTTCTAAATATTTTTCAGCTCTCTCTTTATTAATGCCTTGTTGGTACTTTGGATGTATCACCTTTGTAACACCCTTTTTATTTGATAAGTAATCGGCAACCTTTTCAGCATTGTCTTGATGTTGTTTAAACCTAAGTGGCAGTGTCTCAAGCCCTTGTATAATATTAAATGCATTAGTAGGTGATAATGCTGCCCCTAAATCCCTTAAAAGAACAAACCTTGCTCTTACGGCAAAGGTGACATTTGCCCCTAAAACTTCAGGGACAACCTTACCTAATACCCAATCCCAATAACTTGGTTCTGGCTCATTATATAGTGGCTGACGCTCAGGAAATTGAGTCCAATCAAAATTACCGCCATCAACTATAATACCGCCTATAGACGTGCCATGGCCTCCAATCCACTTTGTAAGAGAGTGAACAACAACAGCAGCACCGTGTTTTATTGGCTTACATGTGATTGGTGCGGCAGTATTATCTACAATAAGAGGTATACCTAATTTTTTACCAATTGCGGCTACTTCCTCTATGGGGAAAACATGCAGTTTTGGGTTTGGAAGTGTTTCAGCATAATAACCTCTAGTTTTTTCATCTGATAACTTTGCAAAAGAGTCTGGATCTGTCGGATCTGCAAATCTTACTTCTATACCAAGTTGTTTGAAAGTATTTTCAAATTGATTCCAAGTGCCCCCATATAAATCTGTAGATGAAACAATATTATCACCGGCACGACATAAATTCTGTACAGCAAATGCTGATGCTGCTTGACCTGATGAAACAGCTACTGCTGCTAATCCACCTTCTAATTGCGCTATTCTTTCTTCAAGAACGGCAGTTGTGGGGTTCATAATTCTTGTGTAAATATTACCAAGTTCTTTCAATGAAAATAAATTAGCAGCATGTTCCTGGCTATTAAACTGATAGCTGGTTGTTTGGTATATAGGCACAGCAACTGAATTAGTGGTATTATCTTTCCTATATGATCCACCATGTAAGGCGATTGTCTCTGGGTGTTTGCTAGAATTAACCATTTTCTACTCCTATAAAATTACACTTTTAGAAAATAATTCTTAATAATCAAATTAATTAATAAAAAAAAAGAATTATTTTCTTATTTTAATTAAATATAGAAAAATATTTCTTTATTTGTTATATTTACAGAATGGATGATATTGATAAAAAGATTTTGTTTATACTTCAAAGAAAATCTGATTTGCCACTTACTGAGGTTGCTAGAAGGGTTGGTCTTTCCCCAACCCCTTGCTGGAATAGGATAAAAAAGCTTGAGGAAGATAATGTGATTTTAAAAAAAACAGTTATTTTAAATAAAGAAAAGCTTAATTTACCTATTACTGTTTTTTTGATGATTACTGTTAGAAATCATAATGAGCTATGGATTAGAAAATTTAAAGATCTTTTAAAGAAATATAATAATATATTAGAGGCTCATCGGGTTACAGGGTCGCAGGCTGATTACATTATTAAAATTGTAGCTGAAAGTATAGAAGAGTATGATAAATTTCAACAAATTTTAATTAAAAACATAGAATTTAATAGTATGTCTTCAGGGATTTCTCTTCAGGAACTGAAGTATAATTACACATTACCAATTAGATAATTATCTTTTTTTACATTGACATGTAAAATAAACATATTAAAACATATAAATGGACATTTTCGGAGATGCATTTAGCAAATCTTTTAATTTAATTTTTTCTTTTGACATTGATTTAATTGAGATTTTGTATCTATCAGCAAAAGTTAGTTTATTTTCTTTGTTAATTTCCTGTGTAATTGGATTTCCATTAGGAGCATTTTTAGCAATAGGTAAATTTCCATTAAGAAATTTTATTGTTGCTTTCTTAAATTCTTTAATGGGTTTGCCTCCTGTAGTGGTAGGTTTAATAGTTTATCTATATTTGTCTAGATCAGGCCCTTTTGGTTTTCTTGGTTTATTATATACCCCTTCAGCAATGGTAATTGCTCAGACAATTTTAATCATTCCAATCATAGGTTCATTGAGTTGTCAAATTTTAGAAGATTTAGATAAGGAATATAAAGATTTATTTAAATCGTTTGTTATTAAACGTTCGCAAGCTATATCTGCATATCTATATGATGCAAGATATTCTTTATTTACAGTAGTTTTAGCAGGATTTGGCAGGGCAGTTTCAGAAGTTGGTGCTGTTATAATAGTTGGTGGCAATATTGATCATTTGACTAGAGTAATGACAACTGCAATAGCACTTGAGACTTCAAAGGGTGAACTAAGTTTAGCTATGGCTTTAGGTATTATACTTTTACTAGTTTCTTTAAGTATTAATTTTTTTGTTGTCTGGATAAAACACATTGGAAAGGTCAAAGGTTATGTTTAAACAAGAAAACATCATAGAAATAACAGATTTAAACCTAGTAAAACATTCAGATAACATTTTAAAAAAAATTAATGTTCAAATAAAATCAAATGGAATTACATTCATCATAGGTCCAAATGGTGCAGGTAAAACACAGTTAGTAAGAAGTCTTAATGGGTTAGAAAAAATAAATGGTTCTATAAAATTTAATAATGAAGAATTGTCAAAGAAATTAATTTTAAGACAATCATTTGTTTTCCAACAGCCAATAATTTTAAAAAGAAGTGTTTTAGAAAATTTAATTTTTTTTTCTAAGTGCAGAAAAATTAAAAATCATATTAAAAAATCTAAAGAATTATTAAAATTGGTAAAATTAGAAGATTTTTTAAACAAACCGGCTTTAACATTGTCTGGTGGTCAAAAACAAAGATTAGCACTGGCACGAGCATTAACAACAAACCCTCAATTTATATTCTTGGATGAGCCAACAGCTCATTTAGATCCATTATCATCAAATATCATAGAAAAAACTTTACTTAAAATAAGTAAAAATGGGACTAAGGTTATTTTTATTTCACATGATATTAATCAGGTGAGAAGATTGGCTGAAGATGTTATATTTATGCATAAAGGTAAAATACTTGAATTTAATAATGTAAAAAGATTTTTTAAAAGTCAAAAATCTAGTTACACAAAATCTTTTATAGAAGGTAAAATCATAATTTAGTTATAGTAAATTAAAATAATGAAAATTAAAATAATTGTATTGTTAATTTTTTGTTTTGTTAATAGTAAAGTTTATTGCCAAGAGAAAATAATTATACAATCAACTACATCAACAAAAAATTCTGGATTTTATCATTTTATATTACCTAAGTTTAAAAAGGAAACGGGTATAATTGCACATGTTGTTGCAGTAGGCACTGGGGCGGCAATCAAAAATGCTATGAATTGTGATGGTGATGTTTTATTAGTGCATAGCCCAAAGAGAGAAATTAAATTTGTTAATGAGGGATTCTCAAAAAAAAGATTTAAATTAATGTACAATGATTTTGTTTTAATAGGACCTTCCTTTGATCCAGCAAATGTAAAAAAACAAATCAGTGCAATAGAGGCTTTTAGACAAATTGCTAAAAAACAAAAATTGTTCGCCTCCAGAGGAGATAATTCAGGGACACATAGTAGAGAAAAATTTATTTGGGAAAAAGCTGGAGTTATTACAAAAATATATTCTGGCAAATGGTATAGAGAAACTGGATCTGGAATGGGAACAACTATAAATGTTGCTATAGGAATGGGAGGTTATACATTAAGTGATAGAGCAACTTGGATAAAATTTGGAAATAAAAATGATTTCAAAATTCTTTTTGAAGGAGACAAAATTTTATTTAATCAATATGGTTTAATGGTAATTAATGAATTAAAATGTCCAATGGTGAATTCAAAAAATGGAAAAAAATTTGTTGATTGGATGATATCTGAAAAAGGACAAAAAATTATTAATTCATACAAAGTAAAGGGAAAACAATTATTTTTTGGTAATGCAAAAGATAATTAGAATTTTTCTTTTAAAATTAGGTCTGATCCTTTTTCACCAATCATAATAGCTCCAGCATTTAAGTTTGCTGATAACATAGTGGGCATAATTGACGCATCAACAACTCTTAAGTTTTGTATTCCATAAACTTTTAATCTGTTATCAACTACTGCAGTATTATCCGTCTTTGGTCCCATTTTGCAGGTTCCCATTTGGTGGTAACAGGTTAGTCCACGTTCTCTTGCAATCTCTAACAATTCTTCATAATTATCACTAATATTTTTGCCAGGATAAAGTTCATAATCCAGATATTTAGAAAGAGCTGAAGAGTGCATTAATTTTCTTGCTAATCTAATACCTGCAACACAAACTTTCTGATCTTCTGGTGCTGATAGATAGTTTGGTTGTATAATAGGTTTATCAAATGGGTTATCACTTCTTATTTTGACGAAACCCGAACTTTCAGGTCTTTGCTGCCAAACTGCAATAGAGAAACCCGGTTCAGTATCTAATCCAGCTTGATTACCTTCAGGATAACTGGCAGGGGTAAAGGTCATCTGTAAATCATGATTTTTAATTAATTCATCTGAATGCCAAAAACAATAAACTAAAGTTGGGCCAAGATTCAATATAGATTCTCTATTTATAAAATATTTAAAAATTTCTTTTAAAAGTGGTAATCCTCTTGATTTTTCATTAATTGTATTAATATTTTTAGCTCTTCCAGTTAATCTAATGTTATAATGATCCCTTAAATTTTTTCCTACACCATCTAATTCATGAACAACTTTAATATTATGTTCTTTCAACAAATCTAAAGGGCCAATACCAGATAGTTGAAGAATTTGAGGTGAGTTTATAACACCAGCTGAAAGAATAATTTCTTTTGTAGCGAAAATATTTTTTGATATTCTATCATTGTCACCTAGAAAATATTCTATTCCTTCTGCTTTTTTATTGTTAACAATAATTTTTTTAACATGAGCATTTGTAATTATTTTTAGATTTTTTCTTTTTTTTACAGGATTTAAAAATGATCTTGCTGAACTTCTTCTGAATTTTCCACTTGTAGTTCTTTGAACATAAGAAACGCCTTCTTGACTCTTACCATTATAATCATTGTTCAATGGAATTCCATAATCTATTGCGCCTTGTATAAAAGCATCACACAAAGGATCTCTCCATTTTAGGTCTGTGACTAATTGCTCACCACTTTTCCCATGGTAACCTTCTTCTGCAGATCCAATCTTAGTTTCAATACTTTTAAAATAAGGAAGAATATCATTGTATGACCAACCCAAATTTCCCTTTTGTGACCATACATCGAAATCCATGTTCTGGCCTCTGTTAAAAACCACACCATTTATAGAGCTAGAACCCCCGAGAGTTTTTCCTCTTGGAATATCAATATTCCTTCCTTTGGTTCCCCAACTGGGCTCTGATTTGTACATCCAATTAAGGTTTTTATTTCTTAAATTATACATAAAACCAGCAGGTATATGAATCAAAGGACTCCAGTCTTTTGGTCCAGCCTCAAGAATACAAACATTATTATTTGGGTTCTTCGATAATCTATTTGCTATCACACAACCAGCGGATCCAGCTCCGATAATAACGTAATCAAATTGTTCGTTCATAAATATTAATCATAGAATTTTATTTAATTTTAAATCTAATTTACATTATATTAAACATCAAAGTTAATATTATCTACACCTTTATATGGAATGATTTGATTTATAGTTTAAAAGAGATTGTTATGTGTGGAAGATTTGCATTATTTGATATTACTAAATTTAATATTAAAGAAGAATTTGATTTTAAACCGAGTTACAATATTTCTCCTGGTTCTATGGTTTATGTTATTAAAAATGATTATAAAATTATGAAAATAAAATGGTCTTTAAGACCTTCTTGGTCTAAAAAAATAGAAATTATTAATGCAAGATCAGAAACATTAGACAGTAAGATTTCTTTTCAAAAAGCAAATTGGTGTATTTTTCTAGCAAACGGATACTTTGAATGGAAAAGAAAAAATTTAAATAAGTTTCCCTACTATCATACTTTTAAAGAAAGAAAAATGTTTATAGGTGGAATTTATGACTCATCTGGCGCTTGTATAGTTACGAGAGAAAGTTATCCTAAATTAGCAAAAATACATAATAGACAGCCAGTCTTTATAGACTTTACTGATTTTGAACGATGGTTTAAAAATTTACATGATTTCAAATGCAATTTTTCTGAAAAAATGATTATTTATCCTGTTACTTCTATGGTTAATAATCCATTAAACAATAATGAAGTAAATATTAGTAAAGTTGATTAAATGTTTTAATTTGTTATTTTGAAAAAATTAACAGTATTTTTGATTAAAAATTAAAGAGTATATTTTGAATCTATCAGTAACATTAATTATTCCTACATTAAATAGATCCAAGTTATTAAAAAGAGCTCTCCAATCTGTATTAAATCAGACTATTATCCCTAAAGAGATAATTGTGGTTGATAATGGATCTAGAGATAGCACTAAAAAAATGATTGAAAGAGATTTTGAGAATATAAAGTATATTTATCACAATAAAAAAGGAGTGAGCAAAGCTAGGAATGTTGGTATCAAATCTGCTAGAAACGAATTAATATGTTTCTTAGATTCAGATGATGAATGGTGTCCAAAAAAAATAGAGAAACAAGTTAATTTTTTTTCTAACAATAACGATTGTAAATTTCTTCATACTAATGAAATTTGGTTTCAAAATGGATATCATTTAAACCAATTAAAGAAACATATGAAAGAAGGAGGTTACATTTTTGAAAATTGTTTGAAAATATGTTGTATTTCTCCAAGTAGCACGATGATACACAAAAGTTTGTTTGAAAAACATGGTTTATTTGATGAAGAGCTTAAAGTTTGTGAAGATTATGAAATGTGGTTAAGGGTATCTTCGAAGGAAAAAATATTTTTTTTAAAAGACAAATTAGTAGTAAAACATGGAGGTCACCTAGATCAACTTTCCAAAAAATATTGGGGGATGGATCGATTTAGAGTTAAGGCAATCGAGAAAAATATAAATAATAATTATTTTTCTAAAAATCAAAATTTGATTGCTATCGATTATTTACTTGAAAAAATTAAAGTAATATTGGGAGGCGCGAAAAAAAGAAAAAATATAAAAATTTTAAACAAATATCAACAAAAATATGTTCATTGGACAAAAATTAAAAATGAAAATTAAAATATCAAATGCTTAATATTTCTAGAGTGTGTAGAGTAGTTTCTTTAAAGGAGGAAATGGAACTATTTTTGGATTATTATGATATGAAATTTCGGAAAGAATTTAATCTCTTTCCAATATATTCTGATCATTCAGAAAAAAATTGGTTAGTAATTTCAGGTGTTGGAAGTTTAAATGTGTCATTTGCATCTATATATTTAAAAAATTGTAGCAAATCAAAATCTAATGTTAGTTGGATAAATTTTGGTTATGGTTTAACAAATTCAAAAACTTGCAATTGTTTTGTTATTGATGAAATTATCAAAAGTAATACAAACGAAAAATTATATCCTTCTATAGTAAATATTGGTTTATTTGAAAGATCAAAAATTTGTACTGTTGAAAAATTTAAAAATAGCAATAATTTTTTTCAAGATTTGGATAGTTTTAGTTTTTTCAATACTATCAGTAAATATGTTAGTAAAGAACTTATAGCTATTATAAAAATAGCAATTAATAAAAAAAATATTCAAAAAAAAAATTATAGAAGATTATTAATTAAGCAAAATTTTGAAAAAATAATAAAAATTGAAAAAATTTTAATGAGATATTCTGATTTAGAAAGTTTGAATATACTTGATGTAAAGTATTTTGAGGAAATTATAAAAAAAGTTCATTTCACAACATCAGAAAAATTTCAATTAATTAACCTTCTTAAAAGTTGGAATAATTTGTATTCACATAATTTAACAAAACAAATAGAAAAATTTTCCAAATCTTATAATATTTTAAAATTTTTAAAGGGTGAAATAAGTAAGGGTGAGTTTAATTGGTAGATACTATATACATAGAAGAAAAAATCAAACATTTTGATAGAACAAAAAAAATATTGTCTAGATTTAAAAATAGTAGGTACATTTTTATTAAAAAATATTCTGAAATATTTAATGTAAAAAATCAAAATTTCAGAATTCAAAAATATAATCCTTCTTTGATTTTAGCTTTTAAGCATGATAACTTTGTTCTAAAAGCTCCAGAGGGTTTTGGAATAGGAACTTCCAAAAACTTTTATTTTTCACACATGTATAATTGTATCTACGATTGTAGATACTGTTTTCTTCAAGGTATGTATTCATCTTCAAATTATGTATTATTTGTAAATTATGAAAATTTTGTAGAAAAAATTAATGAAATAATTAAAATAAACAAAGATAAAGATTTAACATTTTTTTCAGGGTATGATTGTGATTCATTAGCCATGGAAAAGATAACAGGTTTTGCAAACTATATTCTTCCAAAAATAGAAAAAGAAAATAAATCTTTATTTGAATTTAGAACAAAAAGCAATCAATTAGAACCTTTCTTAAAAATAAAACCACGTGAAAATATTATTTTAGCTTATAGTCTTTTGCCAGATGAGTTATCCAATATATTGGACGTTAAAACACCTTCAATTATAAAAAGAATAGAGGCTATGAAAAAAATATCGAAACTGGGTTGGAAAATAGGATTAAGGTTTGATCCATTAATTTTTCATAAAGGTTGGAAAAAAAACTATTATAAACTTATTCAACATATTTTTAGTGAAGTAGATAATAAAAATGTACACTCTATTAGTTTTGGTTCTTTAAGGTTCCCAAACCAGATGTTCAAAAGAATTAAGAAATTATATCCAGAAGAAAAATTATTTTCATATAATTTTGATATAAGAAATAATTATGTTTCTTTTAGTAAAGATATAGAAGAAGAAATGATTGATTATTGCCAAAGTATTATAAAAAAAAATAATGATAAAATACCAATTTTTTCGTGTAAACCTTACTAATTTTGATTAACTTAAAAAAATGTTAAAAAATAAAACATATCTTGTAACTGGGAGCTCAAGTGGCATTGGTAAGTCGGTTTCAGAAATATTGTTAAACAATGGTGCAAAGGTAATAGGAATTTCAAGAAAAAAAACATTATTTAAAAAAACAAAAAATTATTTTCATTATGAAATTGACTTATCTGATTTAGAAAAAAGTTATAATGAGGTTTTAAAAATTTTGTTAAAATATAATAAAATTGATGGTTTCGTAAGTAATGCAGGTAATGGAGTTTTTAAATCTTTAGAAAACTTTTCTCCATATCAAATTAATCAATTTATTAAATTAAATTTAACGTCTCATATTATTATAACCAGAGCTATACTTCCTTATTTAAAAAAAAATAAAACTGGTAATATTATTTTCATTGGCTCTGAATCTGCGTTAAAAGGAAAAAAATATGGAAGTTTATATAGTTCATGTAAATTCGGACTAAGAGGCTTTTCCCAGTCAATAAGAGAAGAATGTGCAAATAATAACATTAAAGTTACTATAGTAAATCCCGGAATGGTCAAAACACCTTTTTTTAAAAAACTTGGTTTTTCACCTGGAAAAAGTTTTGGCGAATTTATAGAATCTTCTGAAGTAGGTAAGATTGTTTTGTACATTTTAAATTTTGGAGATGGTATGGTTTTAGATGAAATCAATTTGAGTCCTTTAAAAAAAGTAATTAAATTTGATAAGTAAATATGAAGAAACTATTATTTTTTTTCCTTTTTATTTCAAACACTGTTTTTGGTGATGTAATAAATATTGATAACAAAGAATTAAAGCAATTAATAGAAAAAGGGATTCCTGTTGTTGATGTAAGAACCGAAGAGGAATGGAAGAAAACTGGGATTATAAAAAATAGCTTTTTGGTTTCTATGATAAATAAAAAAGGAAGATATTCTTTTCAAGATTGGAGTCAAAGGTTCTCCAAAATAAAATTGAAAAACAATTCGGTGATATTAATGTGTGCTGTAGGAGGTCGAAGTTATTACCTGGCCAAAACAATGAATGGTAAAGAAAAAAATATAAAAATATACAATGTTCAAAAAGGTATTCTTAATTGGATTATTAATCATAATCCAATTGTTAATTATGATCAAAATTAATCTATTTTAGTTACTTTTTTGGATTTTTTTACTAAGATATATATCATTTTATACAAAATATATTAATCTTAATCTATTAGTATCAATTCCTTCGAAAACTATACAATACTTTATCGCAATTTTAGATTTATCAGTTTTGGCATAAGAATTAATATAATTAAAACCAATTTTTTTTAAATTTTTTTAAGCTATTCTAATGTTTCGTCTCATTAGATTATTAAGGATATCGAGTACTTATTTTAGAAGCTGTTTAAATGCTTAAAAAAGAAAACTAAGCGCTAAAATTTCAGACAATTATTTGAACTCTTAAACATGTTAATGTTAAATTTAAGCTTTAGAAACTGTATCAGTGATTTTTGAATATAACCTTGAAATTGCTGGTCTTATATTATTAGTTTTGCTTTCAACGTCAATGTGTAGATATCTATCTTTAACTGCAAATTCGCTTAAGTAAATTTGTCCATGATCTGACTCTAAGAGGTAATGAAGTATACCGTTTAAATGTTTCTTAGCGGAAATAAAATAAACTAAGTCCTTATTTTCTTTGCAACACAATTTGGTATTGATGTCATATGTTTTTTCCATTTAGAAACCCAAAAAAGTTGATTATATACTAAGATTTGTTCATCGACAATGATTCTTTTTCATTATAATTATCTTTCCCTACATAATCTTTTTAATTAAAAATGTGTAATAAAAATCTTATAAAACAATTATTTTATAACAAGAAATTGATTGTAAAAAATCAAAAAATGGTCAACAATATTTTAAAGAAATTTTACAAAAATTGTTATTCAATGTCATTCTTTTGAAGAATATTTGGATATTATGCTAAATGGCTTAAATTCTAAATGTAAATAAAAAAAAATTTTATGCATTTTAAAAAAAAAGTTGTTGTTGTAACGGGTTCTGCAAATGGAATAGGAAAGGCTCTGGTTAATTGTTTTCTAAATAAGGGAGCAATTGTTATTTCAACTGATATTGATTTTTCTAACAAAAAAATTAACAATCACTATTTTGAAAAAAAATGTGATGTAAGTTCTGAAAAAGAAATAAATGATTTAATAGATTTCGTTTTAAATAAATTTAACATTATAGATATTTTTTTTTCCAATGCTGGAATTTTAACATTAGGTGATGAAAACTCGAGTGATGAAGTATGGAAAAAAAACTGGGATATTCATCTGATGAGTCACGTATTTATTTGTCGTCGTGTTATACCTCAATTCAAAAAACAAGGATCAGGGCATTTGGTAATAACTTCTTCTGCTGCTGGTTTGTTAACTCATTTAGACTCAGTTACATACTCTGTAACAAAACATGCGGCAATTGCTTTTGCTGAATGGATAGCTATTTCAAATGGAGAATTCGGTGTCAAGGTATCAGTTTTATGTCCTCAAGCTGTGAAAACAAATATGACTAAAGGTAGAGACAAAGATGTTGCTTCAATAGATGGAATGTTAGATCCTGAAGAAGTAGCAAACGAAGTGCTCCTAGGTATAAAAGAGAACAGATTTTTAATTTTGCCTCATAAAAAGGTATATAACTATATTACAAATAAATCAGGAGATTATGATAGGTGGTTGTCAGGAATGCAAAAACTAAAACAAAAAATTAAAAATACGAATAATATTTTATAACTTTTAAATAATATTTGCAATTGCATCACCACATTTTTGTGTATTGGCATTTCCACCAAGGTCTTTGGTTCTAAATTCTTTGTGTAATAAAACTTTCTCTATAGATTTTAAGATGCAATCATGGGCTTCTTTATAGCCAAAATGATTAAGCATCATTGCACCTGCCCAAATTTGTCCAATTGGATTAGCAATATTTCCGCCAGCTATATCAGGAGCTGAACCGTGAACTGGTTCAAACAATGAAGGAAATTTATTTTCTGGATTAATGTTTCCAGATGGTGCAATGCCTATTGTTCCGGTGCAAGCTGGACCAAGATCAGATAAAATGTCTCCAAACAAGTTTGAGCCAACGACAACATTGAACATTTGTGGATTTAGTACGAAATGAGCACATAAAATATCAATGTGAAATTTATTAAATTGAACATCTGGATACTGTTTTGAAACTTCTTCAACTCTTTCATCCCAATATGGCATTGTTATGGAAATCCCATTAGATTTAGTTGCAGATGTAAGGTGTTTCTTTTTAGTTTTTTTAGCTAACTCGAAAGCATATTTCAATACTCTGTCAACTCCAATTCTTGTCATGACGGTCTCTTGTACAACAAATTCCCTCTCAGTATGTGGAAACATTTTTCCACCAATTGATGAATATTCCCCCTCTGTATTCTCTCTAACAATATAGAAATCAATATCACCAGGGTTTTTGTTTGCTAGCGGAGAAGGAACGCCAGGCATAAGCTTTACAGGTCTTAAATTAATATATTGATCAAATTCTCTTCTAAACTTAAGTAATGATCCCCATAGAGAAATATGATCAGGCACAATTTCTGGCCAACCTACTGCACCAAAATATATTGCGTCATGGTTAGAAATTTTAGATTTCCAATCATCAGGCATCATTTGACCATGCTTGTTATAATAATCGCATGAGCTAAAGTCAAAATGTTCAAAATTCAGATTGATATCAAACTTTTCTGAAACTTTTTCAAGTACTTTTATACCTTCAGGTATTACTTCTTTACCTATTCCATCGCCTGGGATTGTAGCAATGTTTAGTCTATTTTTTTTCACAATATTTCCTTATTTTTGCTATGGTGTCCATGGAGCTGCAGTCATCAACTTATTCTCTTGTCTCATTACTAATGGTCTAAACTTAGAAGCAAATTTCAAAAAGTCCTCATCTGAAAAAATTTTATTCCAGACATCCCTTCTATGTTTGTCATCATCAAATTGCCATACATGAATAATTTGATTTAATGCTCCGATGTCACCTATAAAATATTTGATTAAATTTTTTTCATATTTTTTAATTGCTGGCCAGCCGTAATTTAAATAAATATCTATAGCTTCGTTTAACCTTCCGACATAAAGAGTGTATGTTCTTAACTCATAAATTGACATTATTTTAATCCTTTTGAGAGTATTATTGTTATAAACTCTAAAACTACTATTGTTTTTTTACAAAGATTATTTATTAATTAGTTGATTATATAAAGGATATGATATGGATATCTTAGAAATTAATGATCTTGAGAAATTAGCCAAAAGAAAAGTGCCTAAAATGTTTTTTGACTATGTTAACTCCGGATCTTGGACGGAAACCACCTATAGAGATAATGTTAATGATTTTTCAAACATAAAATTAAGACAAAGAATTGCTGTTGATATGACGAATAGGAAGTTAAGTTCTAAAATGGCCGGCATAGATGTTTCTATGCCTTTGGCGTTAGCTCCTACTGGATTGACAGGTATGCAGTATGCTGATGGTGAAATATTAGCAGCGCAAGCTGCTGAAGAATTTGGGGTACCTTTTACTTTGTCAACTATGAGTGTATGTTCAATTGAAGAAGTTGCAAAGCATACAAAAAAACCCTTTTGGTTTCAATTGTATGTAATGAGAGACAAAAAGTTCATGGGGAGGTTAATTGATAGAGCAAAAGAGGCTGGATGTAGTGCTTTGGTCTTGACTTTAGATTTACAAATAATGGGGCAAAGGCATAAAGATATTAAAAACGGTCTTTCAACGCCTCCTAAATTCACGCCAAAACATCTTTATCAAGTTTTAGCAAGACCTCGCTGGAGCTGGAAAATGTTGCAAACAAAAAATCGTTTTTTTGGAAATATTGTTGGTCATGTCGATGGGATTACAGATGTAAGGTCTTTAGCTTCCTGGACAGCAGAACAATTTGACCCGGAACTGGATTGGAAAGAGATTGACTGGATTAAAAAAAGATGGGGAGGAAAGTTAATTTTGAAAGGAATATTAGATTCTGAAGATGCAATTATAGCCTCTAAAACTGGTGCTGATGCAATTATAGTATCCAATCATGGTGGAAGACAATTAGATGGCGCACCTTCATCTATAAAGGTTCTTCCTGAAATTATTGATGCTGTGGGAAATAAAATTGAAGTCCATATTGATGGAGGGATTAGATCTGGTCAGGATGTTGTTAAGTCTCTTTGTCTGGGTGCAAAAGGAACATATATTGGTAGAGCTTTTTTGTATGGTCTTGGAGCTTTAGGAAAATTTGGTGTTTTTAAATCTTTAGATATAATTAAGAATGAATTGGATAAAACTATGGCATTTTGTGGAAGAAGAGATGTAGAAGAATTAAATAGAGATAACATCTACAAAGAAAAACCTTACACAAATTATTAATATTTAAATGGCTAAATTATCAAAAATAACTACATATGACTTAAGATTTCCAACATCTGATAATCTTGATGGTTCAGATGCTATGAACCCGGATCCAGATTATTCAGCAGCATATTTAATTTTAAAAACAGATAATGGCCTTTCTGGAAATGGTTTTGCATTTACTATTGGTAGAGGTAATGATTTGTGTTGCAAAGCTATTGAAGCACTTGCCCCTAATATTATTGGTCTTGATTTGGATTGGATAACAGAAAATCCATCTGAATTTTGGAGATTAGTATGTTCTGATAGTCAGTTAAGATGGGTTGGTCCAGAAAAAGGTATTATTCATATGGCAGGGAGCGCTATCATTAATGCGGTTTGGGATCTAATAGCTAAAAAGTATAATAAACCTATATGGATGCTTTTTTCGGAAATGAGACCTGAAGAGTTTGCAAATATTATAGATTACAGGCATATGTCAGATGTTTTAGATAAAAATGAAGCAATAGATATACTAAAAAAGTTAGATACTAGCAAACATGATAGAATCAGAAATTTGTCAAAAGAAGGTTATCCTTCATATGTAACCTCAGCAGGCTGGTTAGGTTATAGTGATGAAAAAATTAAAACTCTTTGTATAGAAGCTTCTAAGAAAGGTTTTAAACATGTGAAGCTTAAAGTTGGTAAAAATTTACAGGATGATGTTAGAAGAATATCAGTTGTAAGAGAAACTTTAGGTGACGAAGTTAAAATTTTATTAGATGCAAATCAAGTTTGGGAGGTAGATCAAGCAATCAAATGGATGAAAGAATTATCTAAATTCAATCCTTATTTTATTGAAGAGCCTACGAGCCCAGATGATATTTTAGGACATAGAAAAATTAAGGACGCTATTTATCCCGTTAAAGTTGCGACAGGTGAAGCTGTCCAAAACAGAATTATTTTTAAACAACTTATATCTTATAGAGCAATTGATATAGTTCAAATTGATGCTTGTAGAATGGGTGGAATTAATGAATCATTAGCAGTTCAATTGATTGCTAAAAAGTTTGATTTACCAGTTTGGCCGCATGCTGGTGGGGTTGGTTTATGTGAATACGTGCAACATTTAGCAATGATTGATTATATATCAATATCAGGTAAAAAATCAGAGAATGTCATTGAATATGTAGATCATTTGCATGAACATTTTGTTAATCCTGTGCGATTAAAAAATGTTAATTATATGCCGCCAAGTTATCCCGGTTTTTCTATTGATCTAAAGCCGGAGGTTTTTAAGAATTTTATTTTTCAAAACTAAGTTCTGTTATATATTTGTTTGATGGCTAAACTTGCTTCATCAATACAATGCATAGCTGTTGGTAAATTAACTATATTGCTTGCAAAAGCATGCATTTGCCCACGATACAATTTGTAATGAACCTCGTTCTTAAATGATGATAATCGCTTTCTTAACGCATCACCCTCATCAACCAGTGGATCTATTCCAGCTGAATAAATAAAGGTTGGTGGGAGGTTTGATAAATCTGGATATAATATTGGTGAAACTCTCCAATCCACTTGTTCTTCATTTTTATTTAAATAATGTTTAGAAAAATATAATAAAGTTTCTTTATCGACTAAAATACCATCTAGTTTTACCTTCATTGAAGGTCTGCTCATGGTGAGATCTACCCAAGGATAAATCAAAATCTGTCCTGCAAAACTTGGTATTACTTTTTTCTTAGCATAAATAGACATTAAAAAAGCTAAGTTCCCACCTGCACTATCGCCACACAAAACAACTTTTTTATTATTAAAATTTAAATTTTTAGAATTATTAAAAATATAGTTAACTGAGTCTAATGCATCTTCAATAGCAGAGGGAAACTTGTTTTCTGGGGCTAGTCTATAATCTACCGCTATTAAAGTAGATTTTGTTTTCTTACACAAATGTCTGCACAATAAGTCATGACTTTCAAGGTCTCCCATTACAAAACCGCCGCCATGAAAAAAAATAATTAAAGGAGTGATCTGAGTTTCTTCAGTATCTTTGTAAACCCTTAAGGTTATATTTTTATTTTTTGAGTTGAAACTCATATCTTTTACATTTTGAATTTTAACAATGTGTTCAGGAGGAATGGAGGACATCTTAGCTCTCATATCTCTTAATTCTTTTGGGGTAAGATTATGTATCTTAGGAACTTTGTTTTCCAACATAAGTTCTATAAATTTTTGAGTATCATTGTCTATAATCATTTTTTTATTAAACAAAAATTTTAATTCATAAGAAAGTATAAAATTTTTTAATTATATTGAATACAAGAATTAATAATGTTAGTTGTGGCTAACAAATTAAGTATATTGACTTTTAATAAGATATGGCCAATATTATCAGTAATAGCAAAATTAAACTTATGAGTAATTTTTATCAACAAACAGAAAGCCCTTTTTTAATAAAATATCAACTAATTTCTAGTTACATATTTTTAACCATATTTATTATTTTATTTTTTAATATTGATCATCATTTATGGTTAATTATTCAAAATTCAATATCTGATGCATACATCCAAGTATCTACTTTTGTTGCAGGTACATTATTATTTTTTTATAGTCTAGAAAAATATTTTAAAATTGACATTAGTAATTTGTTACAAAATAATCCTAAATTAGAAGTCATTTTATCTTCATTTCTTGGTTCACTTCCTGGTTGTGGAGGAGCCATAATAGTATTGACTCAATACTCAAGAGGAAAAGTTTCTTTTGGTTCAGTTGTGGCAACTTTGACAGCTACAATGGGTGATGCTGCATTTTTGTTAATTGCAAAAGAGCCAACAATTGGATTACTTATTATGATTATAGGCTTTTCAGTTGGTTTAATTTCAGGAATTTTAGTCAATTTAATTCATAATAAAAATTTCATGAAAATGAATGGTTGTGATTTGATAAAGTTAAATAGTAAACCAACTCAGTATATAGTATCCAAAAATTTAGACATAATTTGGATGGTTCTAATAATTCCTGGAATAGTTTTAGGAATTTTTACTGCATTCCAAATAGATTTGGACTTGTATTTCTCTAACAAATTTATTAATCAACCAATTACATTTTTTGGATTTTTTGCTGGTTCATTAAGTCTAGTAATGTGGATAATACCAATGATAAGTGGATTTAAATATAGCCCTTCTAAGTCAGATGAAAATATAGTTAGAAGAACCGTTTCTGACACAAATTTCATAACAGGATGGGTAATTTTAGCATTTCTTGCTTATGAAATGACTGTACATTTAGGAAATATAAATTTAGAAGCAATTTTTAAATCTTATTTTATTTTTATACCTTTTATTGCTATCTTAATAGGTTTCCTTCCTGGATGTGGACCACAAATATTAGTAACAACACTATATCTAAATGGAATAATTCCTTTATCAGCTCAGATTGGAAATGCAATATCGAATGATGGTGATGCTCTATTTCCAGCTATTGCACTTCATCCAAAAGCAGCTCTGATTGCAACTATTTATTCAGGAATACCAGCTTTGTTAGTAAGCTATAGTTATTTTTTTATTTTTGAATTTTAAAAGTTTTTCATCAAATTATTAGACATGATTATTGTTTCATTACTTAATATGTTATATTATTAAATTTTAAAGTAGAATGTTAAAATGTCATTTAAACCTGCTAGTATTCCTGAAAATGATAGTAAAAGAGTTGAAGCTGTAGTTAGAACTGGCGTTCTGGATGTTAATGCTTCAAAACTTTATGAAATATATTGTTTATTAGCCAGAGAAATTACAGGATGTCCAACTAGTTGGACTGGAGTAATAGATACTAATAGACAATTTGCATTAGCTAGATCTGGTTTCCCAGATGGATTGCCTATGGAGGTACCTCGAAATCAGACCTTATGTCAATTTGCTTTGGAAGCTGCTAAACCTCTTGTAATATCTGATATGACCAAGGATAAGCGTTTTAAGTTTCATCCAGTTGTAACTGAGAGAGGAGTTAAGTTTTATGCGGCATTTCCAATTATTACTTCGGATGGATATATGTTGGGAACTTTATGTGTAAGTGATACACGGGTTAGAAAACTCACAAGTCACAAGGTAAATTTATTAACCAATCTTGCTGGAAAATTGGCTTATCAATTAGAGGTTCAAGTTGCTCAGAGAAAGAGCACTGCAGAGACAACAATTAAAATTATGTATAAATTAATGTCTAAGTTCGCTGATTTAAGTCTTCAAGAAGCTATTTCAATTTTAAAATTTATGATAAATGATGTTATTACGGGTGACGAAAAAAAAATGATAGTAGAACTTGGTATTGCAAATCACTTAGACAATAATGTTGTAATATCAAAATTGGGAAAAAAAATACAGGAAGAGCTGGAGATGAATGTAGGCACTTTAAGAAGAATAAAAAATTTGTCTGATAATGAAGATGAGTTAATGAAAATGCTTGGACAAATTAAAGGTTAGAAATGTTTGGGAAAATTCTAAATTTTAAATTTACATCTGTAAGTGAAGCTAAATTAGCAGCTTCATTTTGTTCAGAAAAATTTGGATCAAAAATATCAGAATTCAATATTATAGGTTTGAATATTTTTATTAGCCAAACTGGTGATTTAAATGTCTCAATAAAGTTTGAGAATCCACAAGCAGTAAAAAAATTTGATGATAATTACATTAGTATAATTGCTGACTTGAAAGAAAGCTTAGTCTTTAAAGAAAACAATTTTGTTGGAGTTTGTACTTTTACATATGAAAAAGAAGCTGCAAGTACAGAAATGTAAACATATTTAGAAATTGTAATTAATGATTAATGCTTCAGAAACATTCAATGGAACATGGTCTTTTAAGGCAAATTTCTTTAATGGAAACGGTTTTGTACAACATTATATTGATGAAGGTCCTAAAGATGGAAATCCAATTATAATGCTTCACGGCGAACCAACTTGGGGATATATTTACAGAAATTTTATTCCAAAATTATCAAACAAATATCGTGTAATAGTTCCAGATTTAATGGGTTTTGGGAAATCAGAAACTCCTCAAGATAAAGAGTATACTCTTAAAACACATGTTGAAAATTTAACAGGTTTAATTAAATATTTAAATCTAAATAATATTACATTTGTAGGTCAAGATTGGGGAGGGCCTATTACTAGTGCTTACTCAATTAGAAATATAGATTGTGTTAAGGGATTTGTTTTAATAAATACCTTATTTGGATATAGTAAAGAACCAAGACCTAAAAATCTAACTCCGTGGTTTCAATGGATAAAAAAACATTACGAAGCAGAAACATTAGATGGTATTTTAGGCGAACTCGGATCTACATTATTATCTGTAATGAAAATTCCAAACTTCACCAATAATAAGGTAATAAATGAAAATTGGATAAATGCTTATTCCTCTCAATTTCCTGATAGGGCTAGTTGTAAAGGAGCAATAAATTTTCCTCTAGATGCTCTATTAAACAGGATTGTCCCATTTATTATAGAGGGTTTGAAAGAAGGTGATTTAAAGTCTCTCTGTTCTAAACCAGCTGTTTTAGCATACGGCATGCAGGACAAAGCGATTGATCCAGATTATGCGATTAGGGACTTTAAGGCTCTTTTCCCATCTTCAAAAGTAATTCAAATGCCAAATGCAGGTCATTACTCTCAAGAGGATGACCCTCAAACTTTAACAAAATTAATTGAAAATTTTATGCTTGAAAATGAAAAAGTTTAATTAGTTTAGTATACAAAGTTTGCTCAATTGAGGAATGGAATAAAGTCATCGAAAAAGGGAGTTAT
>CACAMV010000009.1 GCA_902533695.1 uncultured SAR116 cluster alpha proteobacterium | reverse complement strand
TTGATATTATTAATTAACATAATTGGCGGATTAACTATTGGTATTGGTCAACATGATTTGCCAATCTCTACTGCTGCTGAAAATTATATAATTTTATCTGTTGGAGACGGTTTAGTAGCACAAATTCCTTCATTACTTCTTGCGATTGCTACTGCAATCATTGTAACAAGAATCTCCTCAAACCATGACTTGTCTGAACAAATTGGGTCTCAAATTGGTATAAAGCAAGCTTGGTTACCAAGCTCAGCAGTCCTCTTTTTGATTGGTATGATACCTGGTATGCCAAACTTATTATTCCTACTTGCCTCAGCTTTTACAATAGCTGTATGGTATTACCTACATAAAAAAGATCAAAAAGAATTTAATGAAAGTGAAGGTTCAACTGATGAATTGTCTAAAGAAAATTTGAGTCAAGGCTCTATAGATCTTGATGAGATTTCTGACAATTCTCAAATATCTGTACAATTAGGCTATGGTCTTATTCAATTAGTAGATGATAATGATGAAGGTCCCTTAATTTCTAGAATTACAGGTGTTAGAAAACAATTATCTAAAGAACTCGGCTTTATTATTCCTCAAGTAAGAGTTAGAGATGATTTGTCGTTAGATTCTAATGTTTACAGAATAAGAATTGGTCAAACTATAGTAGCTGAAGATAAAATTTTTCCACAATTATTATTGGCTATACCAAGTGATAATTCTCAAACAAAGATAGAAGGAATTGACGTGAAAGATCCAACATTTAGTATGGATGCAACATGGATTGAAAAACATCAACAATCTCGTGCCGAAAATTTAGGTTATATGGTAGTCGAACCTGAGGCGGTTATAGCTACACATCTCAACCAGATATTGAATAAATCTGCCAGTGAATTAATAGGACAAGATGATGTTCAAAATCTACTTGATAATTTATCTAAAACATCGCCACAACTTGTTTCATCAACTGTACCAAAAATATTTCCATTAAATGTAATTACATCCATAATTAAAATGTTATTAGATGAAAGAATTCCAATAAGCGATTTAAGAAAAATTTTGGAAGTTTTATCTAGCGTAAATAACAAGAACATATCAAATTCTGAATTAGTTGAAATTGTTAGACCCTCTATTATAGGCCTGTTAATTCAGCAAATAGCGCCGTTGAACTCACCTTTACCAGTAATTACATTTTCAGGTGATTTAGAACAGATGATTTTAAATATAGCAAAACAATCAGGTGAAAACGGAATCATATTAGAATCAAACTTAATTCAAAAAATTGTTACATCTATAAATGAAACCATTGAAAAACTTCAAACTGAAAATAAAAAACCTGTTTTGATTACAGCACCGACTATCAGAAAAGAAATTTCCCATATGTTACGTCAACATATTGATAACTTAGATGTATTATCATTTACAGAACTTCCTGATAACAAAAAAATTGAGGTTGTTGCGACTATAGGTGCACAAGAAAATAAAAATGAAAACTAATCATATTGGAGAAGAACATGACACAACATAAAGTTATTTCTGAAGACAGTTTGTCTGCAATGGAAGAAATTTCAAAAGTTTTAGGTAAAGAAGCTGTTATATTATCAACTAAAAAAATAAATGGGAAAATAGAAATTTTAGGCTCTAATGACATAAAAGATGTATTGAAAACAAAAAAGAACAACAAATCTTTACAAAAAATTAACTTTAAAGAACTGTTCAGCAAACATCCAATAAAATCCAAAAATGAGCAATCAATAGAAAGTGTTCAAAAAATTGAAGATGAAAACACTAAAATTAATTCAAGTGGACTAAAAGACCTTAATTATAAAAATGAACTTGAGAATTTTAAAAATGAATTACATAACTTGCTAAAAGATATGGTTTTGACAGATATTAATTCTATTTCTAATAGTTATGATAAATCATGTTTTATCAAATTAATTAAGCAAGGTTTTTCAAAAAAAATCATCAATTCAACCTTTTTAAAATTAGATAATCAAGAATCTCCAAAAACAGATCTAAACTTTTACAAACAGCTATCTAAAAAACTTGTTTTTTATTGCAAAGAAAGCCTTAAAAATTCAAATTTAATTTTTGTTACAGGTTTAACTGGGGTTGGCAAAACCACTCTTTCCTCAAAGATTGCTTCTTTTCTTCTGGACAATGATACTGTGGTAAATGAAAAGAAGAATATTTCATTAATTAACTTATCTTTAAAATCTGCAAATAATATTTCTGATTTATTCAATTTTGGTAGATTAATTAATGTTAACGTAAACTCATTATCAAATATTGATGATTTAAAAAAATTTATTGAAGCTAATCCTAATAGAAAGTTAGTTGTTGATGTATCAAGAGATTTTTTGATTAATCATGAGTTTAATGAATTCCTTCAAGAATCAACACAAAAGTTTCAAACTTCAACTTTATTGACCATTCAATCCGGAACAAATAAAAATAGTTTAATGAAACAAATGTCATTAATAAAAAATGTGAAGCCTATAGTTGCTCTAACTAAGTTGGATGAGGTTCCTTTAGGAGCTGAAGAATTATCTATATTTGCTGAAATTAATTCTAAAATTGGACTTTTGTCTGCTTCAAAAAATATAATTGATGCAATAGCTTTCACAAAAGATGAAATTTTGGCACAATATATGAAAGAGATATAAAAAGAATGGATTTCAAATGACTGAAAGTATTGCTATATCTAGTGGAAAAGGTGGTGTTGGTAAAACAACCATAGCTGTAAATTTAGCATTAACAATAGCTAAACTAGGAAAAAAAACTCTTCTCTTGGATGCTGATCTCGGTATGGCTAATGCTCACATAATCCTTGGACTAAATGCAGAAAAAAACCTAGATGACTTTGTAAATGGAAATACTAACATTAATAAGATTGTTGTAGAGGTTAATTCAAAATTGGACTTTATTTCTGGAGGAAGTGCAATTCACAATTTGTTAAACCTTAATGAAACAGAAAGATACAAAATTATTAAAAGTTTTAGTTCTTTGAAGAAGAATTATGACACTATGATTATAGATGTTGGAGCAGGAGCTGATGCATCATCTACGGGATTTATGGCGGCATCAAATAAAAATATCGTTATAGTAGTTCCAGAACCAACTAGTTTTGTAGATGCTTACGGCTTAATGAAAGCTGCTAATTTTGATCACAAACTTCAAAATTTTGGTATATTTGTAAATAATTCAAATAATGAAGTTCATGCTAAAAATTATTATGATAGATTTCAAGTAATTTTTTCAAAATACCTTGATATAAATTCCAACTTTATTGGCTGTTTAAAAACATCTCAAAATATTAAAAACTCAATAATGTCAAGAAGACCTGTAGTTTTAGATAAAACTAACCAAGAAGAAATATACTCATTCCAAGCTTTTTCAAAAAACTTAGAAAAAATAAAAACTAACGATAGTAAGGGAATTAAATTTTTTGAAGACTAATCATGAATAATTATTTAAAAATTAATTGTCCAAATGTAGAAACTTTAGTTAGAGAACATATACCTTTGGTAAAAAAAATTTCTTGGCATCTTCATGGTAGAGTGCAATCTATCATTGAAATTGAAGATCTTATCCAAATTGGCATGTTAGGCCTTATTTCAGCTGCACAAAATTATAAACCTCAACAAGATGCAACATTTTCCTCTTACGCTAATTTTAGAATTAAAGGTGAAATTCTTGATTATTTGAGAAAAAATTCAAATCTATGTCGCTCTACAATTAAAATGAAACAAAATACTGATCATGCTATTTCATTTTTAAAACATAAACATGGTAGAGAACCTAATACCAGAGAGATTTCTCAAGAATTAGGTATCAGTGAAGATAAATATTTTGAATGGGAGAATGCATTTCAAGCTAATACAATTAAAAATCTTGAAGATTCTTATGACGAATTTTCCCAGTGGTTTGTATCAAAAGAAAATTCACCTGAAGATCAAGTAAACGAAAATGAATTGAAAAACATTTTAAAAAAATCATTAAAAAAACTGGAAGAGAAAGAAGCACTAGTAATTCAACTTTATTTTGTTGAAGAATTAAATATTTATGAGATAAGTGAAATTTTAAACGTCTCGACCGGACGTGTTTCACAAATTAAAACTTCAGCAATTAAAAAAATTAGAGATATGGTCAATCAAGAGTTAAATAATTAACAAATGAATAAATTAGAAATGTTAGTTCAAACTGTAGACGCTCATTATGATAGTTTTACAGAAACGTTTTGTTATCATTTCTCATGTAGCCTTCTAAATATTTATAAGGGCAGATGTGATTTGTTTGTAACTAATGAGAACACCATTATTCGAGAAGAAATAATAATTAAACATGATAGAGCTAGAATGGAAGGTAATTTAAAAGTTAAGAATAATTTTTTTAAATCCTTACCTATTCAACTTTCAAATAAAAGTGATAAACCCGCAAAAATTGAAATCACTATTGATAATAATTTGAACGTCAGTCCTGAAGGTATCCTATTTATTGATAAAGAAGTAAGAGCAAAAATACTTAATTACAAATTTTTTGTTTCAATATTCTAATATTAACGTTTAATTAATCTCTCAGAAACTTCCATTTCAGTTTGAAGCAACCTTGAATTACCTGTAAATGCTTGTTGATATTTCATCATTTTAACTAGTTCTTGTGTTATATTTACATTTGATGACTCTAAATAGCCTGGAACAATTTCTCCAAAAGTTCCGTCTACTGGCAAACCATATATTGGTAAACCGGATTTAGGAGAGGTTTTGTACAAATTATTGCCTTCCGCTTTTAATTCTGGTGTGTAAACAAAACTTGCTAAAGGTACTTTCGCTATAACATCTTCTGTATCGTGACCATAAACGGCCTTAACCACACCTGAAGGTGAAACATTTATATTATTTAAAACTAATTCCCTACCCTCTTTGAGTTTTGTAGTAGGTACAACTATTTTCTCTAAAATAAAAGGATTAAAGGTACCATTTCCATCAACAGTATGACCCATTAAATTCAAACCATCAGAAGTAATAACTTCACCATTGGCTAAAAGGTTAAAACTCCCATCTCTTGTAAAATAAGGATCTTCAATATTTGCTGAATTTGTAACTGTAAAAAAACCTAAACCACTTACTGCTAAATCTAAAGCTCCACCAGTTCTTTTTAGAGGCCCTTGAAACATTTGCTTTCTAGGGTTATCATTTGTAACACCCATACCAGCATATGAATCTGGCTTTGTACTTACTGAAATTGAATAAACATCAGAAAAGTTTGAATTACTTTTTTTAAAAGCGGTAGTATTGCTATTCGCAATATTATTAGATACTAATGAAATTCCCCTCATATTTGCGTTTAAAGCACTTTTAATAGTATGTAGCATCCATATCTCCTAATATTATAAGATTTAGCAATTAATATGCCATTGATATAACTCAATAGGTTTTTTTTTAAACATAATTTGAAAAAAAACGTATAATGATATATCAATTTAAGTAATTATGAATTCTATTTCAAAAAGTACAGAGTTAACGGTTCCAGAGAAAAAGAAATCAAATTTGCCTGTCAAATTTGAAAAAAATTCAAATATTTTAAATTTAGTAGAAAAAGAAGTTTTTTTGGAAGACAGAAATGAAGTAAAAAAACTTCTTCCGGAGATCCTTGGTAGAGTTTTAGCTAGAGTTTGGATTGATTCAGATTTTAAAAAAAATTTTAAAGAAAATCCAATTGAAACTTTGAACAATCATGGGGTATTTCTTCCAGAGGAAATGTTTTTAGAATTTCAAAAACCTGATACAAAAAGGCCAAAGATTATCGTATATGAAAAAAAAGAAAACTCTAATTTCAAGATTAGGGTTGTTCAACTGCAATTGATAATGATGGCAGGAAGATAAATCATTGTTCATAAAACAAATAAAACTAATAAAAACCATTTTTATTTTTATTTTATTTATATCATTTAATTCAAATAAAGGACTTACTGATAGTAAGAAAATAGTTAATCTTGAATTAGTACACGAATTTTTGAGTAAAAAGGATTTTCCAAAAGCAATAAATGATTTAAAAATTTTATCAAATCAAAATAACATAATAGCACAACATTTATACTCTCAAATACTTTTTTCAGGTAACATTCTACCTCAAGATTTTGAAATGGCTTATTATTGGTCAAACATTTCTAAACTTGGCGGTTTAAAAAAATCTAACAAGATTATAAACCTTCTTGATGAAATTTTAGATGAAAAACAAAAAAGAGAAATCTATGAAAGCTTAAAAAGTTTTTTAAAAAAACATGCTATGAAAAAAAATAAATTAGCAATTATACAAATTGCAAAATGGCATTTAAATTTAGCTGAAGAAAAAGACTACACTAAAGCATACAAATGGTTTAATATAGCAGTTGCTTTAGGTATTAAAAGTGCAATTAAAAAAAGGGATGAAATTATAAACGAACTAAGTGCTGAGCAAATTTTAGAGGCACAGAAATTGTCGAAAGAAATTTTTAAAAAAATAAATCAATCTGGAGGATAAAACTATGTATAAAGTGCATTGGATTATAGATGGGATTGCAGAACTAGATGTTGATAACCAGGAAAAAGCAGAAAAAGAGATAAAAACAAAAATTGAAAGATTTGTAAATGAAAATACTGATTTTTTTAAAAATATGGGAGCTATTGCAATTCAAGGAAAAGCCTACTTGCCAGGAAAAGATGAGAAATAATACCATAAAAATATTACTCATTTTGATTTTTACTTTATTCCCAAATGTAATTTTTGCAAAAGGCAAAATTTATGGTAAATCTCAAACCATTAGTAAGGAGTATAAAAAATACGAACTTTGTAGACTTAAAAAGGTCGAAGTAAATTTGAAAGATGGAAAAAAAGATGGTTTCAAATGTATTTTTAAAAGACAATTAAAAGGGAAAGATGTTACTGTGATGCAACCGACACCCCAATGCATGAAAAGTTTTAAGTGCAAGAGAGTCAGCCAAGACTAAATAGTCCATAAAATACAAATATAGATACCATATATAGTATCAATTAGATTAATTTCAATTAATTCATATAGTTATAGACTTTTCTTCACTCATATTTTACAATTTAGGCATGGAAAAATATGAAGTAAATGTGTTGACAAGAAAAGGTGGTTGGAAAAAACTAACGCAAGACACTGTTAAATCTACTGATCATACATCTTCATCAGAAATAATTGATAAAAAAAATTCTAATAAAACCGATAATTTAAAAATAAGTATAAACTCTGAAGATGAAGCTATTTCCTATAATGAAATAGATGATAATAGATCTAGATTTTCTCATATTAATGAAATTATTAACGAGCTTCAAGAAATTGAAAGTAAAAAAAAGATATTACTTGAAAAACTTGAAACTATAGAAATCAGTTTCAATTCAAAAAAACAAGAAGTTTCAAGTCAATTAGAACAGGTTAAGAAGGAATTTGATTTATACCAAAAAACTATAAATTTGATAAAATCTATTAAAAATTTATAATTTAATATTCGAATTAGGGGGAAAACTTGTCGTATTCTAAGGATTACATTAAAAATGGAGCAAAATCTATTTTTGTAGCTAATGTCAAGGGTGGAGTTGGGAAAAGTACTCTAACTATAATGCTTGCAAGGGCGCTAACATCAAAAATGGCACCTGAAAAGATTACTGTTATAGATACCGACTTACAAAGAACAACCACCGAGTTTTTAACTGCTAGCAACCCAGAAATAAATATTGAATTTCTTCCTATCACTTCAACCTTTGAAAATACGAACATTTCACTAGTACAACAATTCATAAAACAGAATATGTTTAAAACAGGTCATGTAGTTATAATTGACACACCAGCTGGCACATCTCAAAGACTCTGGAATCTGGTAGGAGAAAGTTATTGTGTTTTAATTCCTACTTCATTAAGCAATGCAGACCTTGCTCCCACCGAAAGCTTTATTCGAAGTATGGACAAAATAAAAGCTAGATATCAAAAAATTTATCCACATCTTGTCGTTTGTCCCAACAGGATACCGTTCGGTCAAAAAGATTTTTCAATAATGGGAAGAAGACTTAAAAACCATGATGTTGTTATAGGTCCAGCAATAAGAGACTTAGCAAGTGTAAGACATTTTTATAATGGAAAATTCCAAAAAGATTTCGATAATAAAAATAATAAAAATGCCAAAGAAGATTTTACTCAATTTGCAAGTTTCATAGATAAATTTGTTTTAAAAGGCGAACTTGATAAATTATATTCTGAAGAAAATCATGAAGCTATGAACGTTTTACCTTTTGAAAAAAAAAATAATCTTAAGTGATAATTCTTCTTCCCAATTGATCTAGCCACTTCTCTGTACTTACAAATTTTGTATTTTCAATTTCATTATTTTTTTGATCTAAATTTAAAGTTTTAAAAATTTCTGAAAAATTTTTGAGATTGTCGTTTATAACTGTAGTATTATCCATAATATATTATTACGTAATCTATTAAATATTGTTTAGTTGATAAAATGGAAAAATTAATTTTAGAGATTAAAAACTTAATAAAAAATTATCCAGAGTACAATGATGTAATGTTGGATGAAAACAAAAATATAATTATTAAAAAAAATATAATCAAAAAAGATAAAAATAGAGATACAATTACCGAAATAGTAAGAAGATTAATTAAAGAAGATATGAAATGAACATTAAACATCAATTGGAAACCAAAAAATACACTGATAGAGATATTATTTACTCCCACAATGATAAGTCTAAAAATATTTATCTAATAGAAAGTGGTCAAGTTAAAATTGAGTCTAAACATGGTCTTGAATTAGGGATTCTAAAAGAAGGAGAAATTTTTGGTGAAGTGGGACATATAATTGAAAATTCAAGATCCATTACAGCCATTGCTATGTCAAATTGTATTGTCAGGATAATTAACGAGAAAACTATTAAAGATAAAATGAACCAGGCTGATCCAGTAATATCAGCAATTATCAGGGGTCTTTCTCTTAGAATTGGAGATGCTAATGAATTAGCAGAGAAATTTTGGCTAGAACTAAATATATATAAATCATTGAAGGAATGATAGATAAAATGGCTGAAGAAATTAAAACTAAAAACAATAGTGCTGAGGATAAAAAGCTTAATGAAGTGAAATCTGACGAAACTCAAGAAAAGAAAAAAATAAACATTAAATTAATTTTTCAGAATAAAAATCTTCCCCTGTATCTGTTAGGTGTATCATCGAGTATTATAACATTTTTATTTTTTTATTTTAGTAATAGTCTTTTTAAAATTGAAAAAAAAATAGATAGAGATATTGATATTTATAAGATAGCAAGAGATGAAGCTATAAAATTAGGCAGAATAGAATTAGATGAAAGCGAAAAGAAACCAATTGAGGTTGGCCCAGATGGAAAAGTAATTATACCTTCTCTTTCATATGCAGATATTGGGGGAATGGGACCAAATTCCAATAAATCTTTTGTATCAAATATTAAAGATTCTAATGATTACCTAAGTATGGAGATATCTTTTGCATCTTATAAAGGTGAAAAATTATCAAATTATTTGAAGGATTTTGATCCAGATTTTAGAAATATTATTATGAGGGAAATTGACAAAAGGAAAACTGCTGATTTCATGGGAAGCAAAAATAGAGAAAAATTTTTAGAGGACGTTAAAAATAAAATGAATGATTTTTTACTCAAAAAGGAAGAAGATCCCATAATTTATAGTGCACATATGAAAACTTTTGTAATTAATCAAGATTAGATTTTTTTATAAACTTCTGAATTATTGCTGCTAACATAATTACCAAAAAAACCCTAAATACGTGATGAGTACCTACAAAAACCATGTCTGCTCCAACAGATAAGGCAAGTATATTCATTTCAGGTTGTCCTCCAGGAGAATAAGACAAAATCATAGATAATAAGTCATATTCAAATCCTAAATGAAACAAAATTAATATAGATAAATATAACGGAATAAAGGATATTAATGTAGTACATAATCCTGATAACATTGGACCTAATACATCTTTAATTGAAATGTTCTTAAATTGCACTCCTAAATAAGATCCTAAAAAAATTTGAACTATAATTATGATTATGAAAGATGGTTTTGCTTGAACTAAATCAAAAATATGTAATGAACCTGAGAGGCACATAGGACCAATAATGCTATAACCTGGTAAATTAATTTTTTTACCTAAAAAGTAGCCTAAATATGAAATAAAGAAAACAATGGGTAAATTTAATAAGTTTTCAAATAATTTAATTTCTTGCGTTATGTTATCTGAAAATTCTGGCACAAACATAACTAGCATTGAAGCACAAATTACAACTATTACGATCCTCGTTGAATGTATGAGAGTGATTTTTCTTGTGTCTACACCAACTTCATTACCCAGAGCTACCATTTCATTTAATCCGCCAGGAAGTGAACCATAAATCGATGTTTTTAAATCCATTTTCATCCATTTAAATAAAAATAAAAATGTGCTAGATATCATTAACAAAACAAATACTGGCAAAATCATCAAAGAAACTAATATTTCTGAAGCTTTTTCTATAACTTCTGGAGAAAAATTTGCTCCAATTGCACAACCTAACAATGCCCTACATATTGGTCTAGGCTTTTCAGAAAGATATATATTTTTTCCATAGGCAGAAATTAACCCACAAAGTATTAATGGTCCAAACATCCAAGGTAAAGGAAAATTCAACAAATGAGCTATCAAACCTCCTGAAAACGCAATAAGAAAACTAAAGATATAATTTTGATTTTTAAAAACTATTTTTTTCACATTGAATTTATCTTTTTTAAAACATAAACATTACCGTTCATAATTTTTCTACATGTCCTATAAATTCCACAGGAAATTATAACTTCTTTTTTATTTAAAATATTTTTTTTAAAATTCTGATGAACTTTTACATTACATTCTATAACTCCTAAAGGATGCTCTATCTTAATTATTTTTTTTTCGAAACTAGAGTTCTTATTTGACAATTTGTAAGGTATTGTCCCAGGAATTAAAGAGGCACCAGACAAACATAACGTCCCTGTTACAGCATGAGTTTCGTGGCATGAATATGGAGTAAAATACCTAGATGAAATGTTACCATCGTTTTGAGCTTTTGATACCAAACAAAACTTGGGCAAAACCTTCCCTTTAACATCTCCCATTCCCATTTTCAAAGCTGCGGATTTTCTAACTTTTTCAATTTTTTGAAGAAGCTTAAAGTTTTTGTTTAACTCTGAACTATTTTCTTTACCTGATATCCCAAATTGACTTGCTTTTGCTATTACCATTGGAGTTGACAAATCTATACACGTTACTTGAACTTCATTAATTTTCGTTACTAATTCATTTGTTGGGAAAAGTTTTCCAGTCTTTACTCCCTCTAATTTTAAAAATCTTAAAAATAAAGGCGCCCCTCCATTTGGCACTCCATCTATTTTGTGATTTCCATCATAGATTACTTTGGCATTTGGAGTGGGAACTAATATTTCTATCAAAGAACCTGTATTCACTGATCTTACGGAAACATTGGTATTGCCATTAACAGGCTTAACTAACCCTTCCTCTATAGAAAAAGCGGCCACAGCAGAAAGCATGTTTCCACAAGTAGGCTCAAAATCAACATGAGACCTATTAACCTCAACTTGGGCAAAAAAGTAATCAATATCAATATTTTTTTTTAAACTTTTAGAAATTATACAAACCTTACTAGTTACGGATGTTCCTCCCCCCATACCGTCAATTTGTCTTAAATCAGGAGAACCCATAATTTTTAAAAGAAATTTTGAAAGTGTTTTTTTATCTTGGGGTAAATCTTTCTTGTGAAACAATAAACCTTTAGAAGTACCACCTCTCATGAACACGGCTGGAATTGCTATTTGATCAGACATTATAATATTTTTACTCAAAGTTATTTATAATATTTAAAATTGAAGAAGTGACCTCTTTAGTAGAGGAATTTCCGCCTAAGTCAGGTGTTAAATATTTATTTTGTTTTAAATGCTCATTTATAGATAAATTTATATAATTACCAGCTTTTAATAACAACAAGTTCTTATGTTTTGCACCTAACCAATCAAACATCATACTAACAGAAGAAATTATTGAAATCGGATTAGCAATTCCCTTTCCTGCTATATCTGGAGCTGAACCATGTTGAGCTTGAGCCATCGGTAAATTATCTCCGACGTTTATTGAACCAGCTAAACCTAAAGAACCTGAAAGTTCACTCGCTAAATCAGATAATATGTCACCAAACATGTTAGTAGTAACTATTATATCAAACTGTTCTGGATTTCTTACAAGGTGGGCTGCAGAGGCATCTACAATCATTTCTGAATAATTTATGTCTGGATAATTACTAGATATTTCTCTGCAAGACTCCAAAAATATTCCATCAGTTAATTTCATTACATTTGCCTTATGAATGGCATGTAAATTTACTTTTGATTTTTTATTTGGCATTGATGAAGCAATTTCGAAAGCTTTAATAGCAATTCTTTTTGATGCTTTTTCAGTAATTTTTCTTATAGCTATTCCAATACCAGGCTCTGGACTAAACTCTCCATTACCTATATACATATTTCTATCAGCGTAAAAACCTTCCGTATTTTCTCTTACGATTATCAAATCTATATTTTTAACCAATCCATTAACATTTGGATATTTTTTTGCAGGTCTTATATTGGCATAAAGATTTAACTTAGATCTAAGTAATCCCGACGGATTCAAGCCACCATCTTTTAAAGGAGGATAATTATTATGATCAACTGGTCCAAGAATGACGCCATCTGATTTTTTACAAATTTCTAATATTGAAGCAGGGAAAGTTGTTCCTTGAGATTTTAGTGATGAAAAACCAATTTCTGAGTTAACCAAATCAATCTTCAAATTTAATTTTTTTTTAAGTAGATTGATTACTTCTACAGCTGAATTAATAATTTCAGGCCCTATACCATCACCTTCTAAAACTAAAAATTGAATTTTATTCTCCTTTACAAAATTATTTTCCTAAAAAATTTGGTTTTTCTTTATTAACAAAAGCTTTAACACCTTCTTTTCCATCAAATGTTTCCGAAGACTTGGAAATCATTTCCGTTTCTAACTCCATCTGACCTTCTAGGGTTGAATCAAAAGTATTGTGAACCAACTGTTTTGTTCTTCCAAAAGCAAGAGTTGGACCTTTTGATAATTGAACAGCAATTTCTAACGTTTTTTTATTTAAAAACTCATGTTTAAAAATTTGATTAATTAACCCCCAT
Source organism: uncultured SAR116 cluster alpha proteobacterium (assembly GCA_902533695.1). Lineage (GTDB taxonomy): Bacteria > Pseudomonadota > Alphaproteobacteria > Puniceispirillales > Marisalimonadaceae > AG-426-I14. Next base: position 20,323 of record CACAMV010000009.1, on the reverse strand, counting down.
TGAAGTGCTTCTTCAGGCGATAATATTTTATTCGTCATAACTAATTCAAGGTATCTTCTTGAACCAATTATTCTTGGCAAAAAATAACTAGAAGAACCATCTGGTGTTAAACCGGCTTTAGAGTAAGCAGAAACAAAACTTGCTTTTTCAGAACAAACGGCTATGTCTGCAAAACCAACAAAAGATAAACCTGCCCCAGCCGCCACTCCATTAACAGAAACTATTAAAGGTGGATTCATTCTCGAAAATCTAGTGATTGCGCCATGAAGATAATGTGTTACCTCCTTCAAATGCCTTGCAACATTTTCTCGTTGACCATGAAAAGACTTTAAATCTCCTCCAGAACAAAATACTTTTTCTCCTTGACCGGTTAATATGACACAACGAACAGATTTGTTTGTATCACATTCATATGAAATTTCTAGGAGCTCCCTTGCCATTAATTCATTTAACGAGTTATAATGATCTGGTCTATTTAACTTTATGATCGCAATATTATCTTTAATTTTAAAAATTACTGTTTTGTATTTCATTAATTTGTTACTCCTAAAATTAATTTTTTTTATTTAATCCTGACAAAACTTCTTCCGAATGCTCACCTAACTCTGGAGCATTCCTAAATAACTTAGCTGGAGTTCTAGATAATTTAACCGGAAAACCTGTCATTTTAATTTTTCTATTTCCTGGTCCCTCTGACTGAATTACCATGTTAGTATCTTTAGAAATTTTACTATTTAGTGCCTCACTCAATGAAAAAACTTTTCCTGCAGGACAACCTGCTTTGTTTAATTTTTTTACCCAAAAGTCGGTTGTTCTTAAACACATTTTTGAATTAATAATTTCATTTAATTTATTTCTATTTTTTATTCTTAGAGAATTATTTAGAAAGATTTTATTTTTCAATAGGTCACCTAATCCAACCTCATTAAGAAAAACCCCGCAAAGTTTGTCGTTAGCTGGTGCCACTGCAATATTACCATCTTTTGTTTTAAATAATCCATAAGGAGATAAAATTGGATGATTGTTTCCAGTTTTTATTGGATTTTTCTTCGTTACAAAATACTCAGAAGACAAATATGCCATAAGAGAAATTAACCCTGAAGTTAAGCTTGTTTCTACAGATTGACCTAATTTCGTATGGTTTCTAGCTTGCAAAGCACAAACTATTCCAAAGGCACAATATAAACCCGCAACCAGATCGGATATTGGAATAGCAGATCTTACCGGACCAGTTTGATCTGAACCATTCATATGCATAAAACCAGACATTGCTTGAGCTATAAAGTCAAAAGCCGGTCTTTGACTAAGCTCTCCTTCACTGCCAAATCCATTTACTGAAGCGTTTATTAATTTTGGATTAATTTTTCTGAGTGTCTCTTCGTCAAAACCAATTTTGCTTAAAACACCAGGTCTAAAATTGTCAACAAGTACATCAGCCTCAGTTAACAAAGATTTTAAAGCTTCTTTATCTTTATCTTCATATAAATCCAATACTATAGATTTTTTATTTCGATTAAATTGAGAAAAATACGCACTAAATCCACCCACAAAGTTACCTTGATTTCTCACATTGTCCCCCTTAGGAGGTTCAACTTTGATAACTTCTGCTCCCATGTCAGCTAATAAAAGTGTACAAAAAGGACCAGATATAACCCGAGTTAAATCAATTACCTTAATTCCATGTAAAGCTCCTCTTTTTAACATAATTGATCAAGCACCAGTCGCTGTAGGAACATTTTCAATAGAATATTTTTTTAACCTTGGGCCTGCATGCATAACTTGACCTGGCAAAGAATAACCTAAAATTGTTTCAGCTTTTTTTGCTATATTAATAAGTTTGTTCAAATCAATACCAGTATATATATTCATTTCATGCATGAGATAAACTAAGTCCTCAGTACAAATATTCCCAGTTGCATCAGGTGCAAAAGGACATCCTCCTATTCCCCCAAAACAGCTTTCATAATTAGTTATACCTTCATTTAGTCCTACAAGTACATTTGCAAGACCAACTCCCCTAGTGTTATGAAAATGTAACGTAATCTCAAAATCTGGAATATTTTCTTTTATATCTCTTATTGCTCTTGAAACCACAGGAGGAGTAGCCATTCCGGTCGTATCTCCCAAAGTAACCCCCTTAAAGCCAAGTTTCTTATATTCTTTTGTAATTTCGACAATCTTTTTTGAAGGTATTTCTCCTTCAAAAGGGCAGCCAAAAGCTGTTGATATATCACCATGAACAGGTATATTTTCATCATTAGCCAACTTAATTACCTCTTCAAAACCCAATAAGGATTCTTTTATAGATCTGTTAAGGTTCTTATTATTATGACTTTCAGAGGCAGATAAAAACACTACAATCTCATCAATTTTTGCATCAACTGCCCTAATAGCCCCCCTTAAGTTAGGCACAAGGGCAGTTAATGTAGTATCTGACTTTCTTTTGATCCCCTTTATTACTTCATCGGCATCAGCTAACTGAGGTATGGCTTTTGGAGATACAAAAGAGGAAAACTCTATTCTTTTAAAACCAGCTAGTATCAAATCGTTAATTAATAAAATTTTATCTTTGGTATCAACGGTTTTTTTTTCAGATTGAAATCCGTCCCTAGTTCCAACTTCCGTAATAATAATTTCTTTTATATTTGTGTCCATTCGTTTTCTCCCTGTCTTGTAAATATAATAAATGTTTTAATGATAATCATTATTATTTTTATATTTCTTGACTCTGCTACAAATAATTAGTGAACTACGCTTTTATTATACTAATTATGAATTATAGGGGAATATAATATGAAAAAAACTATTAAGTTTCTTGCTATAGCTTCTTCTTTTGCTTTTATTGCAAATGTAGCTAACGCAGATACGTTTATAAGAATGGTCTCTGGACCATCTGGAGGATCATGGTATCCACTTGGTGCTAAAATAATGCAAACATTTCAAGCAAAAATTAAAGGTACTGCTACTTCTAATACTTCTGGTGGAGGAATTTCAAACGTAATGTCAGTTGATGGTGGAGATGCTGAATTTGGTTTTACTTATGCTCATACAGTTGCTAACGGATATAACGGAAAAGGTAAATTTAAGAAAGCTAGAAAAAATGTTCGTTATTTTGCAACATTATATCCAGCTGCTTTTCAAGTTGCTGTTCCAAAAGATTCTAAAATCAAAGGCTTTGAAGATATGAAAGCTGCAAATATTAGTCCTGGAAAACCAAAATGGACTGGTACAGCTTTTTGTGAATCTATTTTAAAAGATTACGGCTTCAACTTTGATACTATCAAAAAAAATGGAGGTGTTGTCCATATGGTAAGCTACAAAGAATCAGTTGCTTTAATGAAAGACGGACAAGCTGATGTATTTATGGCCGCTACTTCTGTACCGCAGGCAAGTTTTATAGAATTAGAAAATAGCCCTGGGATAAGGTTTATTGGTTTACCTAAAGATAGAATTGATAGAATAGTAAAAAATAATCCTGGATATATTTATGGTAAAATTCCAGCAAGTGCATACAAATCTTTAGACAAAGATATACCTACTCTTGGCATTGTAACCTCAGCAATTGTTAACAAGGATTTATCAAATGACTTAGTTTATAAAATGACTAAAGTTTTTTGGGACAATCATGCAGAGTTTGTTAAAGTTAAAAAAATCTGGAAGAAGGTTATCTTGAAAGAAGCGGTTAATGGTGCAGCAATACCTATTCATCCTGGAGCAGTTAAATACTACAAAGAAAAAGGTGTGATGTAATCCATTTTACTTATTATAAGGCACGTTTTGTTACGTGCCTTTTTTTAAATCTAACGTTCTAAAAAAATTATGTCTAAGTCTGGGAAAAAACTAGTATATAACGAAGTTAAAGAAATTAGTTTTTTAGATGAACTCCTTCAGTGGAGCAAAGAAAAGTCAACAACATATTGGATTATTTTAATATGCTCATGGCTATCAATAAGTTTAGCTTTTTATCATCTATTCGTAGCTGTTTATGGAACTCCAGAAGGAAGATCTTTTCGATCTGTACATTTGTCAGTAATGATGATAATTGCTGTTTTTATTTTTCCATTATTTCGAGGAAGTGTAAAAGAACCAATATTCATTAAAGATGATAAAAATAATTTCCGAAGATTGATTGGTTTTATATATGATTTATTAATTATATTACTTATTTTATTTGTTCAATTATGGACAATATGGGATATAGAAACTTTTACGCTTAGGTATGGTGACAAATATATTGGTGATATTATTGTTGGCTCAATTTTGATGTTTCTTGTTTTAGATGCGACTAGAAGAGCTGTAGGTTGGGCAATGGTTTTCGTTGCTGGTTTTTTTATGTTTCATGCTTTATATGCTCACAAATTTTTTGGCTTCTTTTACGGACCCCCTACCAGATTGGCAAAGTATATTGATACATTGTTTATGACATCCGATGGTATTTACGGGATACCACTTTATGTAGCTTCAACTTATATAGTGCTTTTTATTATTTTTGGTGGAATTTTGATTAGATCTGGAGTTGGTAGATTTTTTGTTGATTTAGCGGTTGCATTAACAGGCCATAGAACAGGTGGACCAGCAAAAGCTGCAGTAGTTGCATCTGGTATGACCGGTACAGTTTATGGATCCGCAGTTGCCAATGTTGTAACTACAGGTTCATTTACAATTCCACTAATGAAAAATTATGGATACAGAGCTAAATTTGCTGCTGCTGTTGAGGCTTGTGCATCATCAGGTGGACAAATAACACCCCCAATCATGGGGGCAGCTGCTTTTATTATGGCAGAGTTTTTGGAAGCTCCCTATTCATATGTCATTTTGGCAGCAATTATCCCTGCGTTTTTATACTTTACTACAATCTATTTTATGGTTCATGTCGAAGCTGAAAAACATGGAATTGAAAAGATTGATAAATCGATGCTGCCAGACGTTTTAGAGGTATTAAAAGGTGGTTGGCATATGCTTCTTTCATTAGTGGTTTTAATTGGTCTATTAATCTATGGATATACAGCAATGAAAGCAGGTTTTTGGGCAATTATTTCTGTGATAATATTAAGTTTTTTTAAGAAAAACACCCGAATGTCAGTTGTTGACTTATTAGGTGCTTTTGAAAGCGGTATAAAATCAACAGTCCCTGTTACAATAGCATGTGCTTGTGCTGGGATAATAATAGGTTCTGTTTTTGTTTCTGGATTAGGTCTAAAATTCACTCAATCTGTTATAGAATTATCTGGTGGAATGTTATTTCCTCTCCTTTGTTTGACAGCAATTTCAGCAATTATATTGGGAATGGGAATGACTACAACTGCAGTTTATATTACGGTTGCAGCATTAATTGTTCCCTCACTAATTCAATCTGGAATTCTGCCTGTAGCAGCTCATATGTTCGCTTTTTACTTTGGCGTTGTATCAACAATCACTCCCCCAGTTGCGTTAGCTTCTTTTGCTGGTGCTGCTATTGCTAAATCGCCTCCAATGTCCACTGCAATTGAATCAAGTAAAGTTGGTATTGCAAAATACATTGTCCCATTTGCTTTCATTTACAATCCTTCTCTTTTAATGGAAGGAGCAATATCAATAAGTATCTATAGTCTATTTTCAGTTTTGTTAGCTTATTGGAGCATGACATTGGGTTTAGAAGGTTGGTTTAATGGACCATTAAATCTTTTTAAGAGATTAATGGCTATAATTGGTTCAATTTGTTTGCTCATTCCACCGTTTGAGATAATTTATGAAATTTCAGGTTTTATTATAAATAGCATAGGTTTGATCATCTTGATATTTATTTACATTATTCAAGGTAAATTAAAATTACATTTTAAGAGTTCTTCATGAAAAATATTTTTATTGGCCCTAAAAATCATTGGATACTATTAATTTTTATAACTTTAGTTATATTTTCTTGTGGTTTAAACCACATGCATGTAAGTCTATTTAATCTATTTATTTCAATTGTTTTTATATCAAGTGGATTATTGTTGATTTATATTTTAAAAAATAAAAATAAATAATATACAAAATATTATATGCTACTTCATATTATGGTTAACTTAAATTCAAAGATTTTGTTAAAAGCTAATAACATAACAAAAAAATTTGGCAACTTTGTAGCCAATAATTCTATAGATCTAGAAATTAAAAAAGGTGAAATTCATGCTTTACTCGGTGAAAATGGTGCTGGAAAATCAACATTAGTAAAAATGTTTTATGGACTACTATTGCCGGATGAAGGTGAGATATTTTTAAATGAAAAAGCGGTTAGTATAACAAATCCAAAACTTGCTAGATATTTCGGTATTGGCATGGTTTTTCAGCACTTCTCTCTTTTTCCAGCTCTAACTGTAACAGAGAATATTTTAATTTCTCTAGACAAAAATTTTTCTAAAAAAGAATTAGAAAATAAAATTTCTGACATTTCAAAAAAATGGGGTTTATCAATAAAACCATCAAAAAAAGTTAATGAATTGTCTGTAGGTGAGCAACAGAGAGTAGAAATCATAAGGTGTTTATTACAAAACCCTAAAATATTGATTATGGATGAACCAACTTCAGTTTTATCCCCTCAGGAAATAAAAAACCTCTTCAAAGTATTGAAAAACTTATCAAATTCAGGCTGTTCAATTTTATATATCAGCCACAAACTTAATGAAATCAAAGAAATAGCAAAAACAGTAACCATATTAAAAACAGGTCAGGTAATTGACACATTGGATACAAAAAATGTTTCAACAAAGATTTTAGCTGAAAAAATGGTTGGTAAAAAAGTTGTTAAGCTTAAAACGAAAAGAAGTTTTACAAAAACTAAACAAAAAGTAGCTTTATTAGTAAATAATCTTTCAAGAACTAAAAAGAATCTGTTTGGTGTTTCATTAAATAACATTAATATTTTTTTAAATTATGGAGAAATTCTGGGAATAGCAGGTATAGCTGGAAATGGTCAAGTTGAATTAATGGAAGCTCTGAGTGGAGAAACTACAGGGATAAAAGAAGAAATAATGTTTGAAGGAAAACCTATAGGAGATTGTAAAATAGACTTTAGAAGAAGATTAGGTATGGAATTTGTACCAGAAGAAAGAAATAATCATGCTACTGTTTCTGATTTCAAGCTTAATGAAAATACATTTTTAACCTTTTTTGGACGTTATAATATTAATGAATCTTTTATAAAAAAAATGATGACAAGTGCTAATTACTCTTATGAAGACAGTATTGAGATCATTAAGAAAAATGATGTTAGATGTCCACATGAAAATCCTATGGCAAAACAATTGTCAGGAGGCAATCTTCAAAAATTTATAATTGGAAGATCATTTCAATCAAACCCCAAATTAGTAATAATCTCACAACCAACATGGGGTGTAGATATCGGAGCCGCAACATCAATAAGGCAACAAATCATAAATTTATCTCAAAATCAAAAAGCTATAATACTCATTAGTCAAGACTTAGATGAAATTTTTGAATTATCTGATAAAATCAGTGTAATTAGCAACGGACATCTATCAAAGATTAAGAATAAACAAAATATTTCCCCAACAGAAGTTGGATTGTTAATGGGAAAAAATTAATTATCTGAAAAAATCATAATGTTTATATTCACTCCAAGACAAATTGAAAATAATAATTGGGTTATTATTAGTCCTTTGATATCAGTAATCTTTACGATAATAATTGGTGCTTTTATTTTTAAAATATTAAATTACCCCGTTTTAGAATCTTTATACCAAGTTTTCGTTTCACCTTTTTCAAGACCAGACAGAATAGCTGATATTTTTGTTAAAGCCTGTCCTTTAATAATAATCGGTATAGGTTTAATTTTTTGTTTTAGAGCAAATATCTGGAACATAGGAGCAGAAGGACAATTTATCTTTGGTACATTGTGCGCTGGATCTTTTGCTCTATTATTTCCTGATAATGAAAACAAATTTATATTAGTTTTAATGTTTTTTGTTGGTTTTTTAGGTGGTGCTATTTGGGGATCTATTCCTGCAATATTAAAAATAAAACTTAACGTAAATGAAATTTTAGTTAGCCTAATGCTTGTATACATTGCTATGCTTTTCATTGATTACATTGTTAGAGGTCCACTTAGAGATCCAATGAGTTTTGGCTTCCCTCTATCAAAACCTTATCCTGATGGAGCCATAATTTCAAAAATTCACTTCCCAGGTATTGGTTTTTTAGGTCAATTGCATTATGGAATCTTAAGCATATTTGTTTTAGCCCCTCTTGCGTGGTTTTTGATAAATAGAACATTACCTGGATTTCAAATCAAAGTTTTTGGTTCAGCACCTAAAGCTTCGAATTTTGCAGGCTTTAACAAAAATAAAATAACTTTTGTTGTTCTAGCATTATCTGGCGGCATGGCTGGAATTGCAGGAGTTATTGAAGTTTCAGCAAACATGGGAAAATTACAGCCTGAAGTATCCTTTGGTTATGGGTTTACTGCAATCATAGTTGCTTTTTTAGGAAGACTAAATCCCTATGGGGTCATTTTTGCAGGTGTAATAATTGCTACAGCAAAATTAGGTGCAGATAATGCTCAAATGATTCTAGGTATTCCTAAAGTGGTAACTGGAATTTTTGAAGGGGTTCTATTGTTTTTTTTACTTGCTGGAGAAACAATTCAAAACTATAAAATTTCTTTTAAAAGAAAAACTTAAATGGAAAATTTACTAATTACAATCTTATTAACCTCAATTCCAATCCTTTTAGCTGGAACAGGAGAACTAATCAGTGAAAAAAGCGGTATTCTAAATCTTGGAGTTGAGGGCATGATGTTGACAGGAGCAGTTAGTGCTCTTGGTTCAGTTTTAATTTTAGGTAATCCTTATGCAGGAATTTTTTTTGGAGCTCTTGCAGGTATCTTAATAAGTTTTATTTTTTCTTTTTTTACAATTTCTTTGATGACAAATCAAGTTGCAACAGGCCTTGGTTTAACAATTTTTGCTACTGGATTAACTGGATTAATCGGAGAACCTTTTGTTGGAAAAACAATTCCTTCTCTACCTAAAATAGAAATTATATTTTTTTCTGAAATACCATTTTTAGGAGCTATATTCTTTAAACAAGATATTTTATTTTATATTGCTATATCTATGATAGTTTTAGTGCACTTTTTTTTAATTAAATCTAGATTTGGAATTGTATTAAGAGCAGTTGGAGATAATCATGAAAGTGCTCATTCAATTGGTTACCCAGTCAAAAAAATAAGATGGATATGTACAGCATTTGGTGGCATGTGTGCAGGCATGGGAGGCGCATACATCCCTTTGGTTCTTACACCTCACTGGTCTGAAGGAATGACAGCTGGAAAAGGTTGGATAGCCCTTGCTCTAGTTGTTTTTGCTTCTTGGCTTCCATTTCGGTTACTGTTAGGTGCTTTAATTTTTGGAGGGATCACAATATTACAATTTGTTGGACAAGCCAGAGGATGGCCTTTCCCATCCCAATTTTTGAATATGTTACCATATTTAGTAACTATCATAGCTTTGTCACTCATTTCTATAAAAACCAGAGCAGGTAATATTTATGTTCCATCTTGTTTAGGGAAATCCTTTTTTGAAAACAATTGACAAAATTTAAATAAAAATAATCATTGTGCATTTTAAATTTGATATTAAAATGTTTATTTAGAAGATTAGAGGAGTTTATGAATGGCTAACAAAAAATCATTAATAATAATAATTGTACTTTTTCTTGTTGCAGCAATTTTCTTTATAATGTCACAACCCAAAGATGGAAAAAAAATTGCTTCTGATGAAACGACTAAGGTTGGTTTTGTTTATTTGACAACTCCAGGAGACCATGGTTGGACTTATGCCCATGACCTTGGTAAACAAATGGTTGAAAAACATTTCGGTGACAAGGTAAAAGTTAGTATAGTTGAAAATGTTGCTGAAGGCCCTGACGCTACTAGAGTGATAAGAGAATTAGCTGTTCAAGGTAACGATATTATTTTTACAACATCTTTTGGATATATGGATCCAACTTTGAAAGTTGCAAATGAATTTCCTGATATTAAGTTTGAGCATATGACAGGTTATAAGAGAACTAAGAACCTAGCTACTGGGAATATTAGATTTTATGAAGGGAGATATGTTCAAGGTGTTGTTGCAGGAATGATGACAAAATCAAATAAAATTGGCTATATAGGCGCTTATCCAATATCAGAAGTAATAATGGGCATCAATGCATTTGCTCAAGGTTTAAGATCAGTAAATTCGGATGCTAAAATATCTGTCATTTGGGCCAATACTTGGTATGACCCTGTTAAAGAAGCTGACGCAGCTAAAGTTCACATTGCTGAGGGAGCAGACATACTAGCTCAGCATACTGATTCTCCGGCAATGCTTCAAATTGCAGAAAAAAATGGTGCGCTTGGGTTTGGACAATCAACAGATATGGAAGCGTTCGCACAAAATGCTCAATTATTTGCTTCTATAAACAACTGGGGGCCATACTACATTAAAAAAATTGAGCAATTACGAAATGGTACTTGGAATACAGGAGATGGACCTGATCATTGGCCAGGGAATACATGGGGAGGTTTATCAACAAATATGCTTGTACTGTCTGAATTTAAGAATATGCCAGATGATGTGGCTAATAAAGCTTCCGAAGCCTTGGAAGGTGTAAAAAATGGTTCAATAAAAATATTTGCTGGCCCACTGAAAAAAAACACTGGTGAAGAAGTAATTCCGTCAGGCAAAGAGCTTGATGATGGTGCTTTGTGGGGTATGAATTATTACCTTGAAGGAGTTATAGGAAACGTTCCAAATTAAATTTTGTTTTTAGGACAAGCGATGTATCAAAATCACTTGTCCTTTTTTTATAAATTGTACCCCTTTGTTTTTTCAATAATTTTTAGTATTTTACTTTATAATTCTGTTTATGCACAAAATAGTATTTTAATAAAAAAAACAGAAAATAATATTTTTGTACTAGACAAATATGGAGATAGATATTTATTAAGTAAAAAAAATGAAATTAAAATTGACGATTATTTAAAATCTAAAGATCAACCAGTCTTGTTTAAAATAAAATCTGACAAAATTTGTTTTTCAAAGAATTCTTCAATTAAAATAAAAAAAATAGACCAAAAAAATAGTTCATTAAGTATTGAGTTAATTCAAGGAGCAATATTCTTAAACATTAATGATAACAGTAATACGAACTATACTTTGTTAATAAATAATCTAATTATTAAAAACTTTTCAAATTATATGTATTTTCAAAAAAAAATACACAAACCGATAACTATAAAATCTTTTGAAAGTGAAGCTTTAATTATTAAAAAGTTTTCTAGTAAAATTAATTTAAAAAGGAGAAGTTACTATTTTTTTCACTCTGGGATCATTAATTTCAAAATTAATGAAAATAAATTTGTTTCTTATGAGTTTTTAGATTCATGCTTTAATAAAAAGAAGATTTTAGATGCTCAAAAAACATCTAGATATATATGTGTAACAAAAAACGGTAAAATGAATTGTGGATATTTTTAACTATTTTAAAAAAAATCAAAAAATATTTTACAAGTAATTACAACTAATAAAATTAATATTAATCTGTCAAAAGTTTTAACAGATAAAGATTTAGCTAATCTTGCTCCAATTGGCATAGTAAGTAATAATATCACTGTACAAATAAAGCTTGTCAAAATAATATTATAATTCATAAATTTATAGTAAATTAAGCCCGGAGCTTGGAAGAATGACATCATAATAAAGTAAACAGAAATCGTAGAAATAAATGTTTCCCTAGATAATTTCATTGAATTTAAAAAAGTAATAGAGACCGGTGCGGAAATACCAGAAGCACCCTGCAAAATACCCCCTAATATCCCAAATGGTAAAAAAAGACTTTTTGACTTTTCAATAATCAAATGCCAATTAGGGACAAAAATTTTAAATAAAATATATATCAAAACTATACAACCAACTGCGATAGTTAAGATGTCTAAAGATAGATTTGCTAAAAAAATTGTACCAAAAAATGCTCCCAACCCTCCTCCAAAAGCAAATGAAAAAGTCAAAAACATTGGTAAAATTGATTTTCTATATTTATATAATTGATGAATATTTGTTATTACATTTGGTATAACCATGATTACAACAGCAAGTCTTACATCATAAAAAGCAGAAATAACAGGTATAGTTATAATAGGAACTCCAGCCCCGGTTGCTCCTTTTAATATTCCCGCCGCAATAAATGCAACTAAAATAATTACGTAAAAAAAATAAGAGTCAGAAAAAAAAATTATGATCTAATCTCTAACTTCTTGAATTTTTTTTGATACTATTTCAGAAAAAAACCTAAAATCACTTGCAAATGAAACAAGATCAAACCCATCAGATATTTTTTCTTTCAAATAACTAGACGATAAACAATGAATACCAACTTTTATATCATGTTTTTTACATGCCATTTTAATTTTATCAATAGCCTGAACAATTTTTGTTTCAGTTCTATCCAATCCAGGATTCAAGCCCATTGAAACGCTAAGATCTGAAGGGCCAATATATATACCCGTCAAACTTTTTGTTGAGGCTATTTCGTCTATATTATCTAATGCTTCTTCAGTTTCCACCATAGCTAGAGAAATTATATTTTTATTAGCTTCATCGTGATAATTTCCTCCATGAACCATCAAAGCTCTAGTTGGACCTGTACTTCGAAAACCTTCAGGAACATACTTTGTAGCTCTAACAAATTTTGTTGCATCTTCTTTATTATTAATCATTGGACAAACTATACCCAGGCAACCAGCGTCTAATAGCTTCATAATTATACCAGGTTCATTCCAAGGAACCCTTGCAATTGGTGTAATATTAGTTGAGGACATTACTTGAAGCATATTCAAAGCAGTTTGATAATCAATCAATCCATGTTGTAAATCAATTGTTATTGAATCAAATTTATTTTGAGACATTATTTCCATTGTTATTGTTGATGGAATAGAGCACCAACCGTTAATTGCTCCTTCACCTCTTGACCAAGTTTCATTTAAACTTTGATGTTTCATGTTTTTCACCCTATAATTTCTTTGTTTACAATTACGTTTTTATTTATTTTATTGTCAAAAACATCAAACACATTTTGAACTGACTCAGTTGACATTCTGATTGTTGCCTCTACTGTCACACCAGCAATATGTGGTGAAAATATAACATTTTTTAAACTCAAAATTTTGTTTGACAATGGAGCTGGTTCAACATCAAAAACATCTAAGCCAGCTCCGTAAATAATTTTATCTTTTAATGCAATGTATAGATCCTCTTCATTAATAATTCCTCCTCTTGCACAATTAATTATTAATGAAGTTTTCTTCATAATAGAAAATTCTCTTTTAGCAAACATGTTTTCTGTTTCTTCATTTCTTGGACAATGTATTGTCACTACATCTATTTCAGACAATATTTTATGATAATTTTCTACGTAGTTTGCTCCAATTTTCTCTACGTCTCTACTTGAAACATATGGATCATAAACTAATACTTGCATGTCAAAGGCCTTGGCACGTCTAACAACTCTTGAGCCAATTCTGCCAAAGCCAACAACTAATATTTTTTTTTCTGCTAAATCCCATGATTTATTATTCCAGCGTGTAGACCAGTCAGCTTTTCTAGTAAATTCATCATAATAAAATACGTTTTTAGACAATGCTAAAATCATCATCATGGCATGTTCAGCAACAGTTATCATGTTTGAGTGTGCGGCGATAGTAAGTGGAATTTTTTTTCTAGTAAGCGAACCGACGTCTATTGAGTCGTATCCAACCCCATGCCTAGAAACAACCAACAAATTTTCTGAATTATCTATAATTTTTTTTGTAATATTTGCAGTTCTTACTGTGATCGCATCAACATTTTTCGCAGCATCTGAAATTTCATTTTCATTATCAGACATCAAAATCTCAAATTCAATATCTGGTCTATTTTCAAGCATTTTTATACCTTCTTCATGAAGCCCTTGAACCACTAAAACTTTTCTTTTATTTGTTTCCATAAAAATCATTTTACTCCAATTAAAGAATCTAATAAAATTTTTTAAATAATAGCAAAATATTTAAATTTTTTATAATAAATTGTTTTTATAGAGGTATAAATGTTAATAAACCACTTGCATCCAAAATTCGGAATAAGTATTGAAAATATCAAAATTACTAAACTAAATGAAGAACAGAAGTTTCAATTAATTAATTTGTTTGAACAATATTCGCTTATCATTATCCGAAATCAAAATATTAAAAATGAAGATCAAATTAATTTTACAAAAATTTTCGGAAAATTAGAAATAACAAAACCAGGAACTTTAGGTTCAAACTCTAATTTAGTCATTTTAACAAATCTAGATGAATTCGGAAATGTTGTAGATACATCTCACAAACAATCTAAAAATGATAAGGCCAACCAACAGTGGCATAGTGATAGTTCATTTAAAATTATTCCAGCACAAGCATCAATTCTATCTGGTAAGCAAATACCCTCTGAAGGTGGAAATACTGAATTTGTAAGTATGAGGGTAGTTTATGAAAATTTAGATCAAGAGCTCAAAGATAAAATTAATAACTTAAAAGCAATTCATCATTTTGCTCATTCTAGATCAAAAATTGATAAAAATTTAGTAAGTAAAATAGAATACGAAAAATTTCCTCCTGTAATACAACCCCTGATTAAAATTAACCCTAAGAATAAAAAAAGAGCATTATATTTTGGATCTCACACTGTTCATATTAAAGATATGCAACCAAATGAAAGTGTAAATTTACTAAATTACCTAAATGAATTTGCTACTGAAGATAGGTTTATTTATTCTCACAAATGGAAAAAGAATGACCTACTGATTTGGGATAACAGGGCTATTATTCATAGGGGAAAAAATTATAATCCTAAACAAGCAAGATATTTAGTAAGAACAACAGTTGAAGACACTAGTTCTGTGGCTCAATATCTTAATGAGAAGAGATAATTTTGGAAGAATTAAATTGTGATTTTTTAATAATTGGAGCTGGTGCTGCAGGTTGTGTTTTGACTAATAGAATTTCTAAAATCAAAAATTATTCTGTTTTTTGTGTAGAAGCTGGAGGAGGTGACTATAATCCATTTATTAAAATACCTGCAGGATTTTCCAAAACAGTTTATAATAAACACTTAAACTGGCCTTATTTTACTTCACCTTCTAAAAATTCAGGAAATAGGTCTATAAAATATCCTAGAGGAAAAGTAATAGGAGGATCTAGTGCCATAAATGGTCATCTATATGTACGTGGTCAATCTGCAGATTATGATGGTTGGGCTCAACTTGGTTGTACTGGTTGGAGTTGGGATAATGTATTACCGTACTTTAAAAAAGCTGAAACAAGAGTAGGAGGAAACTTTAGATTTAGAGGAGATAATGGCCCTTTGATAATTTCAGATTTAACAGAAATACATCCATTAACAGAAATATTTATTACAACAGTTGACAAATTTGGTATTAAAAAAAATCCTGACTACAATAGTGGAGCACAAGAAGGAACAGCAATTTATCAAAACATGATAAAAAATAATTTAAGATGGAGTGCCGCAGATGCGTATTTAAAACCAATTTTAAATAGGCCTAATTTTAAATTAATTAAAAATACAATAGTAAAACAATTATTGTTTAAGAAAAATAAAATAGAATCCGTAATAATTGAAAAAGATAAGATGCTTAAAAAAATTGTAATAAATAAAGAAGTTATTTTAAGTGCTGGTTCAATTAATTCCCCTCAACTTTTACAAATTTCAGGCATAGGGCATAAATTTGAATTAGAAAAAATTGGAATAGAGTGTAAACTTAATATTCCTGAAGTAGGAAAAAATTTGAAAGATCATTATGCTGTGAGAATTGCTATGAGAGCAAAAAATATTTCAACATATAATGAAAAATCAAGAGGATTATTATTGTTTAATGAAATTCTAAAATTTGTCTTTTTAAGGAAAGGTATGTTAACAACGCCAGTTTCAACTGGTGCGGTATTTGCAAAAACTAAGTCAGAATTAGGTACACCAGACATTCAAATGCTATTTGCGCCAGCAAGTTACCAAAGTGTGAATGTAGGCACTGCTAAATTAGAGAATCAGCCAGGTATGACGTGTGGAGTTTCTCAACTTAGGCCAACAAGTAAGGGCTGGGTAAAAATTGTTTCCAAAGATAGTAATATTCCACCTGAAATACAACCTAACTATCTTAATAACGAATTTGATCAAAAAACATTTGTAGATGGTATCAAATTAGTAAGGCAAATTTTCTCTTCCTTTCCTTTAAATCAATATTGTGATTATGAGACATTACCCGGAGAAAATATAAATTCTGATAATGAATTATTAGAATATATTAAAAAAAATGGTTCCACTATATACCATCCAATAGGAACTTGTAGAATGGGCAATGATAAAAATTCAGTGGTAGACTTAAATCTAAAAGTAAATGGTATTAAAAATTTAAGAGTTGTAGATGCTTCAATTATGCCAGAAATGGTTTCTGGTAACACCTATGCGGCGACGAACATGATAGCTGAAAAAGGATCTGATTTAATATTAAATGATCATAAACATTAATTTAAATTGAAGAACTCTTCTAAAACTTTTCTCTCATGCATGAGATAATGTTTTTATTTGAAAATAGCAAAAATTTGTTTATTTGATATTTTAATGTAAGATATTTTATTAAACAACCTTATGAACAAAGGAATTGCATTGTTCGCTATGATATTTTCTTCTAAACCAACCTACAACATTTGTTCAGAAAAACTGTTATTCTTCCATATTCCAAAAACTGCAGGTACTACATTCTCAGCCTTATTGTATGGTTTGGCAAAAGGAATCAACAGTAAATCTTTATTTGTTCCAATAAAAATTAACAAACAAATTATATTAAAAAATATACAAAAAAATCCAAATTTTATAGAAGAAATAATTTATCAAAATAGATTTATCTTCGGACATTCTGCAAATTATTTGTGGCCACATGTCAAAGAAAAATTTAAATTAATAACCTTGTTAAGAGATCCGGTAGATCAATTTATTTCTCATTACTTCTGGAAGAAGAGAAATGATAATTTGAGAGAAACTATATCTGAGAAAGATTTTTTAAAATATATGGAAGATGAAAATTGTGAAAATAATTTGATGTGTAAATGGTTGATTAATGGATTTTTTACAAATTATAAGGCTTCTAGCTTAAACGAATCTGAGTTATTCCAAAGTGCAATGTTAGTTCTTAAAGAAAATTTCTACTTAATAACTACGACAAATAAATTAGTTCAATTTGGTTCTAGATTGCTAAGTGCTTATGGTGGACCAAATCTTGACATACCTGAAATAAAAAAAGAATTAGATCCTCGAAAATTAGAATTTAAAAAAAATTTTAAAACAAAAATAATTGATTTTAATCAAGCTGACTTAAAACTCTACAAATATGTAAAAGAAAATCAACTAACCTTTTGGAGAAATTTACCTTCTCCTGGCTCAGAGAAGTCTAAAAAAACCTTAAAAGTTAATATTTCAAATCAGAAAAAGTTTAACATTATTTAAATTAAAAAATGTTTACTCGAATAAAATCTTTTATAGTTTAATTAAATATAAAAATATTTTATTCAATAAACAAGTGGTGCCCAGGGGCGGATTCGAACCACCGACACGCGGATTTTCAGTCCGCTGCTCTACCTACTGAGCTACCTGGGCACTTCTATATCTATACATTTTAGATAAAGATATGTCTATACATGATTAAAAATTTTCAAATGCATTATGCTACTAAATTTCTCAAACATTTTATCATCACTTTTTGGCATAAAATTTGAATAAAATATTGAAGAGATAATATATGAATCAAATTCAAAAAATAAATAATAAATTTAAGTTTTATCAATTTGGACCAGTTATAGCTGGTTATCAATTGTCGAAACAGTTTGCTAATCAGTTGTATGAAAAAGGTTTGAAAACAAATTTTGATTATACAAAATCATTAGCGGGTCATTTAAAAAACGAGTTTAAATTTTCTGAAAATGATATGATATGGTTTACAAGAGAGACATCTGAGATTTTTAACAATTACATAAATTATATAATTTCCAATTCAATTCATGAATCTAGAAAAAATAAAATTCATGGTTACAAATTACATAGTTTGTGGATAAACTTTATGAAAAAAGGTGATTTTAACCCTATACACACTCATTCTGGAGATATTTCATTTGTTATATATTTGTCGGTTCCAGATGAAATAATATTAGAAGAAAATAATTTCCAAGGCTTGGGAGCAGGTCCTGGTTCTATAGGTTTTTTTTACGGTGAAGAATCAATTTCTTACAAGTCACAACATCATTTTATTCCTCAAACTGGAGATATGTATTTATTTCCATCAAATTTAAGACATTATGTACCTCCTTTTAAAGCAGATGTAACAAGGATAAGTGTTTCAGGAAATATATTTTTTACTTAATTTAATCTAATTTTGGTTGATTTTATAAGTTATTGTAAATCAAACCTGCAGCACTTAATGTTCCATAAACTTCAGCTATAGGTAATCCAACTATATTGGTATAAGAACCAGAAACATAATTAATATACCTTGAGGCTAAACCTTGGATAGCATAACCTCCAGCTTTACCCTTCCATTCTAAAGACTTCAAATAGAATGAAATCTCTTGATCTGAAAGTCTCTTAAATTTTACTATTGAAGAAACATGTCTAATTCTTCCAACAAATTTTGGACCAGTAACAATGAATGCTGTTGTAACCTTATGACGTCTTCCAGACAGCAAATTTAAACAATATTTTGCTTGATCTAAATTAATTGTTTTAGGTAAAATTCTTCTTCCTACATAAACTATAGTGTCAGCAGTTAAAATTATTGAATCTGGATATTTTTCTTTAATTAGATCCATTTTTTCTTTTGCAACTCTTCTAACATAGCTGAGAGGCAACTCTTTTTTAATAATTTTCTCTTCGTGATTAGGTGAACAAATTGTATCTGGCTTAATACCAGATTGAGTCAAAATAAATTCTCTTCTTGGTGAAGAAGAACCAAGAACAAAGTGAAATTTATTATTAAAAACATACATTTGAAAAAAAAAGCAAATATATTATTTATATCTAAATGTAATTCTACCTTTTGTTAAGTCATAAGGTGTCATTTCAACGTTTACTCTGTCCCCTAATAGTACTCTAATCCTATTTTTTCTCATTTTTCCGCTAGTATGTGCCAAAACTTCATGATCATTATCAAGTTTTACTCTAAACATAGCATTTGGTAGCAATTCTTCTACAATACCTGAGAACTCTATAACACCTTCTTTAGCCATATAATACCCTTCTTACTTTTAGTTAATCTGCTTAAAATTTAAAATTAGTCAAGATATTATTTATTAAACTTGTATCTTATATCCATAGAATATTTGTGTGCAAGAAACCCTTCTGCTTCAGCAAGAACCCCAGCATGTTTTGCTAAAATAGCTAAATTATCTTTATTACATTCTATAAAAGTACTTCTTTTAAAAAAATCACTTACACCTAAACCACTTGAAAATTTTGCAGTCCCTCCTGTTGGAAGGATATGATTAGGGCCCGCGACATAATCACCGACAGCCTCTGGTGTATATCTACCTAAAAAAATTGAACCTGCATTTCTAATTTGTTTTAAATAAAAATTTGGGTTATCTATAGATAACTGAAGATGCTCGGGAGCAATTTCATTTATTATGTTTATTGAATTTCTTAAATTATTCAAAATAATTATACAACCATTTGAAAACCAAGATTTCATGGCTATTTTTTTTCTTGGTAAATTATTTAATGCAATTTCAATACATTCTTCAACTTGCCTAGCAAAAATTTCGTCATCTGTAATCAGAATTGCTTGGGCACGCTCATCATGTTCAGATTGAGATAATAAATCAAAGGCTATCCAATTTGGATTACTTTTATTATCAGAAAGAATTAGAACTTCAGACGGACCAGCAATTGAATCAATTCCAACATGCCCAAAGACTTGCCTCTTAGCCTCAGCAACATAAGCATTCCCAGGCCCAAAAATTTTATCAACTTTCTTGATTGTTTTTGTTCCATAAGCTAGTGCAGCAATAGAATGAGCACCACCCATAGCATAAAAATCTGTAACTTCAGATAAATATGCAGCAGCTAATAAAATTGATGGTGGATCGTCAACTGAAATTGGAGATAATAAAATACGCCTTTCAACTCCAGCAACTAGAGCAGGTACTGCATTCATCAATACCGTAGAAGGATATAATGCTGTTCCACCGGGAACATAAAATCCAGCAGATTTTATCGGTATGTGA
>CACAMV010000008.1 GCA_902533695.1 uncultured SAR116 cluster alpha proteobacterium | reverse complement strand
GAGATATTACTCTTGCAGAAGCAAACAAGTCTATACAGTTCTTCTCACCAATTTTTCGAATAACATATGGACTTATAGTTGCTGGAATCAATCCCAACTTTGTTTCAGTTAATGCCATTTTTATTTGCTCCGAAGCTATAACGATATCACAAATAGATATAATTCCGATACCGCCTCCAAAAGCATTTCCATTTACTATCCCAATAATAGTTTTATTTACATAAAAAAGTTTATTCAACATTGTTGCTAATTTTTTTGCCTCTATAATTCTAGTTTTACGGTCTGCTTTTATTTGTTTTTTCATCCATTCAAGGTCTCCACCAGCACAGAAACTCTTTCCAGTTGAAGATAAAATAATAATCTTAACCTTTTTGTTTTTATTTAATTTTTCAAAACAAGTGCTTAAATCTTCTATCATCTGTGGAGATAAAGCATTGTGTCTATCTGGTTCATTTAAGGTAACTTCCATCACATCATTAAACTTTTTTTGAACTTTTAGACTTTTATAATTATACATTTCATTAATTCATAAATTTATTTTTTTATAGAATAAGTTTTACATTCTAAACAAACCATATTTAGTATCATCAATTTTTTTATTTAGAGAAATATCAATACATTGAGCAATAATTTTTCTTGTTTTGGTAGGGTCAATTATCCCATCGTCCCACAATCTTGCAGAAGCGTATAGAGGGTGAGATTGTTTTTCAAATTTATCAACTAATTTTTTTTGAAATTTTTTTTCTACTTCTGTGTTCCAAATTTCCCCTTTTTTATTTGCATTTATTTTTTTTAATTGGACTAAAACATTGGCAGCTTGTTCTCCTCCCATGACAGAAATTTTTGAACTTGGCCAGGTCCATAAAAATTTAGGTTTATATGCTCTACCACACATTCCATAATTTCCTGCGCCAAAACTACCACCCACAATTAATGTAATTTTAGGACACTTTGTGTTTGACACGGCATTAATTAACTTTGCTCCATTTTTAGCTATCCCACCATACTCTGCATTTTTACCAACCATGAAGCCAGTTATATTTTGTATAAAAATGATAGGTATTTTTCTTTGACTGCATAATTGGATAAAATGAGTCCCTTTAAGGGCGCTATCAGAAAACAAAACTCCATTATTTGCAATTATTCCGCAATTGTTTCCGTGAATAGATCCAAAACCAGTTATAAGAGTTTTACCATATTCTTTTTTAAATTCTTCTAATTTAGAACCATCAACTATTCTCATAATTATTTCTTTTATATCGAAGGGTTTCCTTAAATCTGATGGAACAATTCCAAGAAGATCTTCTTGCTCATAAATGGGTTCTTCAAAAGTTGTAATTTTATTTTTTAATTTAAGGTTAAGGTTTTTAAAACATTTTCTTGTAAGTTCTAAAGCATCATGATCATCATTTGCAAGATAATCAGCAACGCCAGAAATTTTAGCATGAACATCTCCTCCACCTAATTCTTCTGCGGTTATTTTTTCTCCGATGGCAGCTTTGACTAAAGGTGGGCCAGCAAGAAAAATTGTACCCTGATTTTTAATTATTATCGTTTCATCTGACATGGCTGGAACATAAGCCCCTCCTGCTGTACAACTTCCCATTACAACTGATATTTGAGGTATCTTCTTAGAAGACATTTTGGCCTGATTATAAAAAATTTTACCAAAATGTTCCCTATCCGGAAAAACTTCATCTTGATTAGGAAGGTTTGCGCCTCCAGAATCAACCAGATAAATGCATGGCAAGTTGTTTTCAATTGCAATTTCTTGAGCTCTTAAGTGTTTTTTGACAGTGATTGGATAATAAGTTCCTCCCTTAACGGTATAATCATTACATATGACCATAACATTAAAGTTATTTATTTTTCCTATTCCTGTGATTATACCTCCTCCGGGACATTCATTTTCATATAAGTTATAACCCGCTGACAAGCCTATCTCTATAAATTCTGAACCTTTGTCGAGAAGTTTTGTTACTCTCATTCTAGGTAACAACTTGACATTTTTTGTGATCTTGCTGTCAAATTTCTTTACTCCGCCCCTGAATGAGTTTTCGTTAACTATTCTGATTTGCTCAAGATTATTTAACATAAATCTTTTGTTATTTTTGAAATCAGCACTTTTTGTACTAATTGATGTTTTTAAAATTCCCATTTATTTTGTTTCCGAAAATAATTCTCTTCCAATAAGCATTCTTCTAATTTCTGAAGTGCCTGCACCAATTTCATAAAGCTTAGCGTCTCTTAATAATCTCTCAACCGGGTAGTCTTTTGTATATCCGTTTCCACCAAGAGATTGAATTGCTTCTAAAGCTATTTGCGTTGCCTTTTCTGCAGAATATAAAATACAACCTGCAGCATCTTTTCTTGTTGTTTCCCCCCTGTCACAAGCTTCTGCAACGGCATAAACATAAGCTCTGCATGCATTTGTAGTAGTGTACATGTCGGCTATTTTACCTTGCATTAGTTGAAACTCACCAATTGATTTCCCAAATTGTTTTCTTTCATGTATGTAGGGTACCACCGCATCTAATGCAGCTGCCATAATCCCAAGAGGACCTGCTGCTAATACTACTCGCTCATAATCTAATCCACTCATTAATATTGAAGCTCCATCTCCTAGATTACCTAAAATATTTTCTTCTGGGACAGCGCAATTTTCAAAAAATAATTCAGCAGTATTTGAACCCCTCATCCCTAACTTATTAATTTTTTTGCCAGCAGAAAATCCTGTCATTTCCTTTTCAATTAAAAAAGCGGTAATACCTTTTGATCCCTCATTTGTATCTGTTTTTGCATAGACAACGACAACATCTGCATCAGGTCCATTTGTAATCCACATTTTAGAACCATTTAAAAGAAATGTATTATTTCCTTGCTTTTCAGCAATTAAAGACATTGAGATAACATCTGAACCAGAACCAGTTTCACTCATTGCAAGTGCCCCAATTTTTTTCCCACTGCAAAGATCGGGTAAGTACTTTTCTTTTTGTTTCTCGTTCCCATTTCTATTTATTTGATTAATGCATAAGTTAGAAAAAGCGCCATAAGAAAGTCCAACTGAAGCACTTGCTCTGCTAATCTCCTCAAGAACCACACAATGAGATAAATAACCCATTCCACTACCTCCAAACCTTATATCAGCTGTGATTCCTAGCAATCCAAGAGATCCAAATTTTTCCCACAATTCATTTGGAAAATCATTACTTTTGTCGATTTGTTTTGCTAAAGGAGCAATTTCATTTTGAGCAAATTTGTGGACATTATTTTTTAAAAGTTTTAGTTCTTCACTAAATCCGAAATCCATAGATTTTTCAAACATATACTAACACCTATATTGAATTGAATTAACCTAAAGCCCTTTTCTTTGCTTGAGAACTCTCAATACCAGAAACATGCAAGAGCCCACACATACGGCTCATTAAGTTTGTTTCATAATCGTCTAACTTTCCGTCTACCAAAACAATTGCCCACATCATTTCAATTACAGAAATTCTCTGTTGATGATTCATATTGTTGAGTATGATTTTTATATCAGAATATATTTCTACTTTGTCATTACTTTTTTCAATAGCAAATTCTGTAGCCATTTTTGCCTTAGATTCTTTTAGATGAAATTTTTTAATTAAAAATTCGATAATGGTATTGATTTCACTCTCATCTATATGATCATCAATTTTACTAGCTTCTATTAAGAGTGATAATATAGCATATATTTCTTCATCTAAATATATTATTTCATCCTTTTCTTTTTTTACTCTTTCAAATATTGATGTAAATTTTGAAAACATGCTTCCACTTGTTATAAATTATTTATATAGTTAATAACTTACTACAAATTTTTAGATTTAAAATAAATAAATTAAGTGGAGGATAATATGAATACAAGATATTTGGTATGGTTTTTCTTCTCACTATTAATGCCTTTCAGCTTGGTTTTGTTTTTAATTGATTTCTTGTTTCTAAGTTTTTTAAGTTTTTTGTTAGGTTTAATAGCTTTTATATTTGGTTTTATTGATTTTACGCAAAAACAAACTTCTGTTTTAAGGAATTACCCTTTGACAGCAAGAATAAGATTTTTTCTTGAGAGTTTCCGTCCAGAAATAAGACAATATTTTGTTGAATCTGATGATGAGCAAGTCCCTTTCTCAAGAAATCAAAGGAGCCTTGTTTATAGAAGAGCAAAATTAATTGGTGGATCAAGACCGTTTGGTTCAATTATAGACATGTCTGAAAGTGGTCATGAATGGTTAAATCACTCAATAATACCTAGTATTTTAAAAAGTCATGACTTTAGAGTATTAGTTGGAAAAGAAAGATGTAAAAAAGCTTATAATTCTTCCGTGCTAAATATTTCCGGCATGTCTTTTGGTGCGTTGTCACCTCAAGCAATATTTGCTCTAAATTCTGGTGCCAAAAAAGGTTCTTTTGCTCATACCACCGGAGAAGGAGGTGTGTCAGATTATCATGTACAAAATGGTGGCGATTTGATTTGGCAAATTGGCAGTGGATATTTTGGTTGTAGAGATAAAAATGGTAAATTTGATAAAAAAATGTTCAAAGAACAAGCGTCAATTGATCAAGTAAAAATGATAGAAATAAAACTTTCTCAAGGAGCAAAGCCAGGACATGGTGGAATTTTACCTGGGGCAAAAGTAAATGCAGAAATTGCTAAAGCTAGAGGGGTTGAAATTGGAAAGGATTGCATTAGCCCTTCTTCGCATTCAGCTTTTAACACTCCATCAGAGTTAATAGAATTTATAGAAAACTTAAGAGAATGGTCAAATGGTAAACCGATAGGTATAAAGATGTGTATTGGCCATCCATGGGAATGGTTTGGTATAGCTAAAGCTATGAGAAAATTCAAAAATGGCCCTGACTTTATAACTATTGATGGTTCTGAAGGAGGCACAGGCGCTGCACCCAGTGAATTTTTGGATCACATTGGTGCTCCTTTGCAAGATGGATTGATGTTAGTTCAAAACACTTTGGTCGGTTTAGGGATTAGGGATCAAGTTAAATTAATTGCTTCAGGTAAATTGATATCAGCTCACGATTTGGCAAGAACTTCATCTATCGGTGCAGATGTTTGCAATATGGCAAGAGGCTTTATGTTTTCTCTTGGCTGTATTCAGGCACTTAGCTGCCACAATGGCAAATGTCCGACTGGAATAACCACACAAGACAAATCTCGTTCAAGAGCATTAGTAGTTTCTGATAAATCAGAAAGGGTTTTTAACTTTCACGATAGCACATTAAGAGCGTTAAAAGAGATAGTAGAATCAGCTGGCATTGATCATCCAAATAAATTTCAACCTGAGCATCTTGTCATTAGAAAAGATGGGAAACAATTAGGGTCTGCGCTAACTATATTTCCCTGGCTGAATAATAAGGATTTGTTAAAAAAATCTAGTCATAAAGATCATCCTGCTTTTGAAAAATTTTGGGACAAATCTTCTGAGGAGACCTTTGTTTATAGATCGTAAAAATAATTTTTCTAACTTGATGGTAAGTTTTATGTATCTTATCTTTTTGTGATCAAATTTTGTTTTTCAGATATAAATTTAATAAAAGTAAAGTATATTTTTTGAAAAAAAGGCAGGTTTAACTGCCTTTTTTTTAGGGAGGGGTGTAGGAAAATTATTTTCTAAAGTCAGGGTATGCTTCCATTCCAACTTCACTGACATCAACTCCTTCAAGCTCTTGTTCTTCAGTAACTCTTATCCCCATTGCTAATTTAAGTATATACCAAACAACACCTGAAGTTATAATCGTAAATAAGCCAATCGCTACAATTCCATATAATTGAGATCCAAAAGTAGCTTCATCGTTAGAAAATATTACTGCTATGGTCCCCCAAATTCCTGCAAAAAGATGAACTGGGATAGCACCCACTACATCATCTATTTTAAATTTGTCGAGAAGAGGAATAGTAAATACAACTATAAAACCTCCTACTGCACCTATAAAAATTGCAAGCATTGGACTTGGCGCAAGCGGTTCAGCTGTGATAGCAACCAAACCTCCCAAGGCACCATTTAAGGCCATAGTAAGATCAGTTTTTTTATAATACAACATAGTTACAATTATTGATACAACCACTCCTCCTGCTGCAGCAAGATTAGTATTTATATATATATTGGAAATGGCCGCCACATCTACTGCAGAGCCCATTGCGAGTTGAGATCCACCATTGAATCCAAACCATCCAAACCACAGAAGAAAAGTACCTAATGTTGCTAGAGGTAAATTAGATCCTGGCATTGGTTTCACGTCACCTTCAACAGTATATTTTCCTTTTCTTGCTCCTAAAATTATTGCTCCAGTAAGGGCTGCCCAACCTCCAACTCCATGAACAATTGATGATCCTGCAAAATCTAAAAATCCAGCTTCACTTAAGAAACCTCCACCCCAAGACCAAGATCCTTGTATTGGGTAAATAAAAGCAGTCAAAATTAATACAAATACTAAAAAACTTGACAATTTAACTCTTTCAGCAACTGCTCCACTTACTATTGAAGCTGCTGTTGCACAGAAAACCATTTGGAAAAACCAATCTGATCCAGATGAATAACCGCCTTCCAACGGATCTAGTTTGTCAGAAGGACTCCATATTGAAATAGAACCTATCCAATTAGTTACATCTAAATACATTAAATTATACCCTACAAAAGCGAACATAAGTCCCGCAATAGAATATAAACCAATGTTTTTTGCACATTGGACAACCGCGTTCTTAGCTCTTACCAAACCTGTTTCAAGCATACAAAATCCTGCAGCCATTAGCATTACTAAAAATCCATGTACTAAAAAAGAAAAAGAATTTAATATATATTGTACTTCTTTATCTACTTCAGCATTTGCAGTATTAACAAGAAAAGCAAAAGTAATGGAAAAGAAAATAATTTTCAAAAATTTCATTTTAACCTCAAATAATAATTAATTTGTGCTTTTTTAAATTTGAAAAGCAAAAATTTCAAAAAAAGTTTGAAAATTTTTTACGAAATAAAAGTTATTGATTAAATTTTAATCACTATATATAATATGATTAATAATTATGCAATATTTCATTTAGGTACTCGTTAATTTTGTTTTTGTGAGATTTAATTTGAGTTTTTAATTGACTAAGATTTTTTATATTTAACTTTTTAAGTATATTTTTTAATATTTTGTTTGGTAATTTTTCTGGTTTTTGATTTAAATATGTTATATTGACATACTGGTCGACAATAAAATAAAAATTTTCAATTCTTTTAATAATTATCTTTTTTTCATCAATATCTTTTATAAATTCAATAATTTCTTTTTCTTCATAAAAAAAATTTAAAAATTCTATATCTCTTTGCCCACCAAGAGAGTATTTTGTTTCGTACCAATTTATTTTGTTCATTTTTATTTTAACTTTATTTTTATTGATTTTAATACCTCTCATTATTTTGATTTCATCAACAAGATTTTTAATTTTAATTTTTTTAAGTTTTAAATTTTCTAAATTATTTTTTATTTCTTCATGAAACTTTGATGACTCAAATACTAATTTAGCTTTTTTTAAAGCTATTGTTTCCCAGCAAAATGATTTGAATTTATGGAATTGACAAAATTCTGAGATATCACAAGCAACTGGTCCAACTTTACCTGTTGGTTTTAATTTTGTGTCGACCTCATACAAAATTCCTTCAGATGTTTTTGATGATAAGATGTTTATGATTTTTTTTGAAAAGGGAATATATAAATTTTTATAATTTTGATTACTATTAATGACTTTATCAGGAAAAATAAAAACTAAGTCGAGATCAGAATTTGAAGTCATTGTATTTTGTGCAAATTTCCCATAAGATATAATGCCTATTTCTAGAGATTGAACTTTTCTTGATTTTGTTTTGCTATTAATTAAATAATATGCGATCTCAATGGTTTTTTTTAAGCAAGATTTTGCAAGAAGAGAGAATTCTAGTGAAGCAGGTTTTAATTCAATGGAATTATTAATTATTGACAAAATAATTTTCAATTTAAGCTTTCGATGAGTAATCCTTAATACATTAAGTATTTTTTCTTCTTCAAAATTAGTATAATCAATCTTGTCAAAAGCATTATTATATACATTTATATTCTCATTTAATTTCAGAGAAAAATATGGGTCTAGTGTCTCCAACAAATAAGGATCTTTTGAAATAATATTTGTAATATGACCAGAAAATTCTAAGACATTACATAAGTTAGAGTGTATATATTTTTTTGACAGAATTTCCTCTAAAAATTCAAAATTTGGACTTAATTGATCTAAAAATCTTAGTAACTGGTAAGTTCCTTGTTTTGGATGAGGATGCTTTAGCATTATTGGTAACAAATTATCTAAAATTTTTCCGATTAGTGTGGTATAATTTTTCCTAATGCTTGTATGAATTTTATTTTCAAAAAAATTTAGGAATAAAGTTTTAACTTGCTTTGCATTTAATTTTTTTACTGTAAACAAATAAGAAATTAGTTCATTGACATGATGACTGTTTCCATTGTTAATATCATGCAAAGAGGACAAATTTTCAGGGAGATTAATTTTGTTGTAATAGATCAATTTTAATACTTTAATTAGATTAATTTAAAAGTTAAAAATAATTTAATCACTTAATTTAAATAAAATCAAAATTTGAAAAAATATTTTGAAAAAATTAGGAGAATATTTTGGAAATTTCCAAGTTTTTAAATAAAAATTTTAATAATTCAAAAATTAACAAAGTTATTTTGAACCTATGCGATGCTGCTATTAAAATTAGCCAAGCTATAAAGGATAATTCGTATGACGTATATAAAGTTTCAACAAATTCTGATGGCGATATTCAAAAGGAGCTAGATATTTTCTCAGATCAAATATTATTAAATTCAATTAAAAATGCAGATGTAAGTTGTTATTGTTCTGAAGAACAGGATGGTTTTGTTAATCTTAACGAATACGGTGATTATGTTGTCATAACTGATCCGCTAGACGGTTCATCAAATATTGAAACAAATGTTTCTATTGGAACAATTTTTTCAATACTTCCAAGAAATAATTTAAAAAATGAAGAAGCAGTGAAACAGCTAGGAATTAACCAATTATGCTCAGGTTTTTTTGTTTATGGTCCAAGAACAACATTATTTTTAACATTAAAGCACGGAACTCATTTGTTTTTATTAAATCACCAATTAATGAAATTTGAACTAATTTGTAAAGATGTGACCATTTCTGAAACTACTTCAGAATATGCTATTAACTCATCCTACGAAAGGTTTTGGAATAGAAAAGTTAAAAATTATATTAAAAATTGTCAAAAAGGAAAAAATGGCCCAAGAAATAAAGATTTTAATATGAGATGGGTAGGATCTCTAGTAGCTGACGCAAGTAGAATATTTAATAGAGGTGGAATCTTTTTGTACCCTAATGATTTGCGTGAAAAAAATAAAAATGGACGATTGAGGCTTACATATGAGGCAAATCCGATAGCGCTTTTAGTTAAAAATGCTGGAGGTAAATCAACTGATGGCATTAAAGATATTCTTTATATTGAAGTTAACGACATTCACCAGAGGACACCATTTATTTTTGGTTCAAAAGAAGAGGTTGATACTTTCTTAAATTCAGAGTAAATCAGATTTAATTGTTTGTTAAAAAGAAATTTTATGGAACTCAATAAGTTAAAAAAAATGTCAAATGCTATTAGAGTACTGTCAGCAGAAGCAGTTCAGCAAGCGAATTCAGGACATCCTGGTATGCCTATGGGTATCGCAGATGTAGCTACAATATTATTTAGCAAATTTTTGAAAATTGATCCTGATGTTCCTGATTGGCCAGATAGAGATAGGTTTGTTTTATCAGCAGGTCATGGATCTATGCTAGTTTATGCCTTACATTATTTAAGTGGATATAAAGATATGACTATCGAAAGTATCCGAAATTTTAGACAGTTAAATCATAACACACCTGGGCATCCTGAATATGGTCACACATTAGGTGTCGAAACAACCACTGGTCCACTTGGTCAAGGATTTGCAACATCCATTGGAATGGCATTAGCTGAAAAAATGTTAAACGCACGATTTGGAGATCAATTAGTTGATCATCATACTTATACGATTTTAGGAGATGGTTGTTTGCAAGAAGGTATAAGCCATGAGGCTATTGAATTTGCTGGCCATCATAAATTATCAAAGCTCATAGTCTTTTGGGATGATAATCAAATTTCTATTGATGGAAATATTAAATTGTCTACTTCTAGTAACCAAATTTTAAGGTTCAAGTCTTCCGGTTGGCATACTCAAAAAATTGATGGACATAACTTTGAAGAGGTTTTTAAAGCTATAAATCTAGCAAAAGAATCTAAAAAGCCATCATTAATTGCATGCAAAACAACTATAGGTTTTGGCTCACCAAATTTATCTGGAACAGAAAAAACTCATGGAGCACCTCTAGGTTTAGAGGAAGTCAAACTTGTTAAAAAAAACTTAAATTGGGATTATGAGTCTTTTTTCATTCCAGATGACGTGATCAAGGAATGGAATGTAATTAAAATAAGAGGAAAAAAGAAAAGAGTTGATTGGCTAAAAAGATTAGCAATTCATAAAAAGAAAACTAAATTTGAGTTATTTATGTTAGGTATATTGAACAAAAAATTTGAGAAAAAACTTGAGAGCTATATCAAAACCGTAAAAAAAGAAAAGCCTAAGATAGCAACTAGACAAGCTAGTTTTAATTTTTTAGAGATTTTAAATTCGTCTGTTGAAAATACAATTGGGGGTTCAGCAGATTTAACTGGTTCAAATTTAACAAAAACAAAAACAATGAAGTCAATTATGCCTGGGAAGTACAAAGGTAATTATATTCATTATGGCATCAGAGAACATCTGATGGGTGCCGTTATGAATGGCTTATACTTACACAAGGGTTTTATTGTTTATGGTGGAACATTCTTAGTTTTTAGTGACTATATGAAATCTTCAATAAGACTATCAGCAATAATGAAAACAAAAGTTGTTTATGTAATGACACATGACTCTATTGGTTTAGGTGAAGATGGCCCTACACATCAGCCAATCGAACATTTAGCCATGTTAAGAGCAATACCAAATTTGAATGTCTTTAGGCCGGCAGATGCCATTGAAACAGCTGAAGCATGGATTGAATCACTTAATTCAGAAGGTCCATCTGTTTTAGCTTTGTCAAGACAAGGTTTAAATTTAATAAGACATGAAAAAGAAAATATAAATTATACGAGTAAAGGAGGGTACATTATTCGTGATACCAGCTATAAAAGGGATGTAACTCTAATTGCCACTGGTTCTGAAGTTGAAATAGCTATTAAAGTTTCTGAACTATTATATGATGAAAACATCCATGCCGTTGTTGTGTCATTACCTTGTTGGGAGTTATTTGAAAAACAGACAGTAGAATATAGGTCTAATGTTTTAGGCAATGTTTTAAAGGTAGCAATAGAGGCAGGCTCTGAAATTGGATGGCATAAATATATAAATAGTGAAGGCTTGTTCATAGGAATGGATTCTTTTGGTGCATCTGGCCCATCAGACAAACTATTTGAATTTTTTGGCTTTAGCCCAGAAGTAATAAAACAAAAGATTTTAAAAAAATTAAATTAATTTTTTAATATTTTATGACCAAAATTCTTAAAACTATAACTAATGAAGATTTATACAATAAGACAATTCTTATTAGAGTAGATTTAAACGTTCCAGTGATAAATGGTTTGGTGAAAGATAATACTAGAATTAAAAGTTTAATTCCATCAGTTATGCAAATTGTTAAAAAAAATGGTAAGGTAGTAATTTGCAGCCATTTTGGGCGCCCAAATGGAAAAAAAGTAGAAAAATTTAGTTTGAAACCACTTCTTAAAATTTTAACAAAAGAATTTGGAATGGATGTAAAATTTTCACCCAATTGCGTTGGAGAAGAAGCATTATTCAAAAAGAAAAGACTAAAAAATGGTGAAATTCTTCTCTTAGAAAATTTAAGGTTTTATCCAGGAGAAGAAAATAATGATGATGAATTTGCAAAAGAATTATCTTCAGGCTGTGATTTATATGTGAATGATGCTTTCTCTTGTTCACATAGGAAACATGCTAGTATATTTGGAATAACTAAATTTTTACCTTCTTTTTCTGGGTTTCATCTAATTAAAGAAATTGATGCTCTGGAAAAAGTTTTGAAAAAGCCAAAAAAGCCTGTTGTATCTATTATTGGAGGATCAAAAGTCTCCTCAAAGATAAAATTGATAAATAATTTATCTAAGAAAATGGATTACATCATTATTGGAGGTGCAATGGCTAATACATTTTTGGCCTCTTTAGGTAATAATGTTGGTAATAGCTTGTATGAAAAAAATTTTATATCTGTTGCAAAAGAAATTTTAGAAGTAGGTAAAAAACATAACTGTCAATTTATACTTCCCAAAGACGTCGTTATATCAAATGGTTTTAAAAAAAATAATAAAAATTTAAATGTAGAAATAGCAAACATCCCATCTAATATGATGGCATTGGATATTGGGCATGATACTCTAAGTCAAATACAAGATACTATTTTAAAATGTAGAACTTTGTTGTGGAATGGACCATTAGGAGCATTTGAATTTAAACCATTTGATAAGGGAACTAATTTAATTGCAAATTTTGTTTCAGAGCTAAGTAAACAAAAAAAACTAATCAGCGTTGCTGGTGGTGGTGATAC
This sequence comes from uncultured SAR116 cluster alpha proteobacterium, assembly GCA_902533695.1. Lineage (GTDB taxonomy): Bacteria > Pseudomonadota > Alphaproteobacteria > Puniceispirillales > Marisalimonadaceae > AG-426-I14. The sequence goes on along the minus strand of CACAMV010000008.1, from coordinate 24,688 downwards.
TATATCAGCATTGAATAATGCAGGAGTTACTGATAATTTAAGTTATGTTTCAACAGCTGGAGGAGCATTCTTAGAATGGTTGGAAGGGAAAAGTCTTCCTGGAATATCTGGGGTTTTAAAAAACAAATGATTAATAAAGGAAGGAATAGACATGTCCATGAAAGTAGCCATTAATGGCTTTGGAAGAATTGGAAGAAATATTTTAAGAGCAATTGTAGAAAATAATGTTGATGAAATACAAGTTGTTGCAATTAATGATTTAGGTCCTGTTGCTACCAATGCTCATTTGTTAAAATATGACAGTATTCATGGTAAATTCCCTAGTGACATTGAAGTTTCAGAAGATAAAATTGATGTTGGCAAAGGACCTATAAAAGTAACAGCTATAAGAGAGCCAGCAAAATTACCCTGGGAAAAAATGGGAATTGATGTAGTTTTAGAATGTACAGGATTATTTACGAATAAGGAAAAAGCTCAATTACATTTAAAAGCAGGAGCTAAAAAAGTATTAGTTTCTGCTCCAGCTAATGGAGCTGATATAACTATAGTTTATGGGGTTAATCACAAAAAAATAAATTCGGAGCATATGGTTTTATCAAATGCTTCATGTACAACAAATTGTTTAGCACCAATTGCCATGGTATTAAATGAGACGGTGGGGATTGAAAATGGTTTTATGACTACAATTCACTCATATACTGGAGATCAGCCAACTTTAGATACTATGCACATCGATTTATATAGATCAAGGGGTGCTGCAATTAATATGATACCCACATCAACTGGTGCTGCAAAAGCTGTTGGTTTAGTGTTACCCGAACTAAATGGCAAATTAGATGGTGTTGCCATTCGGGTTCCAACTCAAAATGTCTCTGTTGTTGATTTTAAGTTTATTTCAAAAAAACAGACAACAGTTGATGAAGTTAATAATGCTATTAAAAATGCTTCAAAGGGTAAATTAAAAAACATATTGGGTTATACTAAAGAACAACTTGTTTCGAGTGATTTTAATCACAATCCTTTGTCATCAATTTTTCATATTGATCAAACTAAAGTAATGAATGGTAACCTTGTAAGGGTGATGAGCTGGTATGATAATGAATGGGGATTTTCAAATAGAATGTGTGATACTGTCAAAGAAATTTACAAACATATTTGAATCAAAATATGAAAAATAATCTTATTATAGCTGCTTCAATTTTATCCGCCGATTTTTGTAATCTTGGTCAAGAGATTATGGACATAGATAGAGCAGGTGCAGATTGGATTCATCTAGATGTTATGGATGGTCATTTTGTTCCAAATCTAACTTTTGGACCACCAATCATTTCAAGTATCAGAAAATATTCAAAGAAATTTTTTGATACTCATTTAATGGTGTCAAACCCTGAAGACTTATTGAGTGCTTATGCAGATGCTGGTTCAAATTTAATAACAGTCCATAAAGAAGTTTGTAAAAATATGGATAAAACGCTTTCAAAAATAAAACAATTTGGATGTAAAGCTGGAATTTCAATTAATCCTAGTACAAGTATATCTGGTCTTGAAAGTGTACTTGATATTTTAGATTTAATTTTGGTGATGTCGGTTAATCCTGGTTTTGGAGGACAAAAATTCATTTCATCGACTATAGAAAAAGTAGAAAAAGTAAAAGAGTTAATAAGTGATAGGCCTATATATTTACAAGTAGATGGTGGCATAAATGATAGGATAGCACCAAAAATTGTTAGAGCAGGCGCAAATGTGTTAGTGGCTGGCTCATCAATATTCAATGGAGGAAATGTTTCTGAATATAGAAAAAATATCTCTTCACTTAAAAAAAATTAAATGTATAAAAAATTAAATTCAAAAATAAAAATTGCACTAATTTTTGATTTGGATGGAACATTAATTCATTCTTTGCCAGATATGCATTTAGCCATTAACAAAACTCTTGAAGAGTTCAATTTAAAAAAAATCACTGAGAAACAGTTAGGCTTATTTGTTGGTCAAGGAATGTTAAGATTATCAGAAAGAGTTGTAAAATTTTGCGATGGTGATGAAAGTTTAATTTGTCCAGTTTATAATTCATATAGAAGGAATTACTCTGATGTTCCATATAAGTTTAGCACTTTTATGAAAGGTGTTCATGTAACATTAAAAAAACTTTCTGAAAAAAACATTCCCTTGTCAATATGTACAAATAAGAGACAATTTGTTACTGAAAAATTACTAAAACAAATGAAAGTTAATCATTATTTTAAAACTATAGTTGGCGCTCAGGATGGAGTGCCGTTAAAACCAAATAAAGCAATGATAGAAAAAGTCATTAAAAATCTTAATTTAAAAAATCATTCGTTTTTTATGATAGGAGATACATTTAATGATGTAGAAGCTGCAAGATTATCTGGCATTAAATCTGTTTTTGTAAAAGGGGGTTATAGTGAAAGATCAGTAGAAAATTTTAAAGCCGATTTTACTCTCAATGAAATGAGTGAATTATTAAGTCTATTAAATGTTTAAATTAATTTAAGGATGTATTATTGTGACTAAAAGTTATGAGCTTATGAAGCTATCATAATATTATGTGATTTATTTTGTGTTAATAAATTATAATTTTCTGATTCATTAAAAATAGATTTTGAGACTGTATTTTTTAAATCTTTCATAGATTCATCTAATTGTTGTATTGAGATTATATTAAAAAGATCTTTACAATTTTCCTTAGAATTGAAAAAACTGTCTTTTTCAACTTCATTTTTGATAATTTTACCTTTCCAATAATCGTATTCTATAAAATTTTTATCATTCACAATTCGTTTCACATAATCCAAAAAATCTTTATTAACCGGTAAAGGGACAGCAGGTAAGCCTTGTTTAATTTTACTTTTAGTTATTTCTTCAGGTAAATATTCAGTAAATGCTTCTCTTAAAATAGATTTGTTAAAACCATTATTAACTTTGTGTTCTAAAGGAATAGATAATGAATATTCAAAAAAATTATAATCCATGAATGGGCATCTAATTTCTATAGAATTTGTCATAGAAGCCTTGTCCCATTTAGTCAAAAGCCATTGTAAAAAACCAAAATTAGAAATGGAATATAGATTTTGATATGCATAACTATAATTTTGCATTTCTTCTAAATCTTCCTCTAAAAAATTATTTTTTAGTGGATGCAGATTTTTTAGTATATTATAGTCTAGAAATTTGTTGTTAATTGTCTTTGAGATTTTAAAAAATTGAGTTATTTCTTTATCTGCGTATGACTTAATGTTATCTGCAAATTGATATTGCTTGATGAAACTTTTCAATTTTTCAGAATCAGATAATTTCAATACTGTGTTATAAATGTTAAATATTAGATTATGAGCATCAAAGTTAAAAAATTTAATGTTATTTAAATATCCTCCTAAACATTCATCCGCACCATGTCCATCTAAACTCACTTTAACCCCTAATGCTTTTTGATGTTTATATAAGCTCAATTGATTAAAATAAGCCATTGGCATCTCAAGTGCTAAAATATTTTTTTTAAATTCTAAATATGGATTTATTTTTTCATCAATTATTATTGGTTTTCTATTGTATTTTTTTGCTAATGAAATGCCCTCTTCAAAAGTTTTGTTATTTTGTTGACATATAAACGGGTTTAAATCGAGGTTTGATTGATCGCCATATTTGTTAAGAATAGAAAAAATAACCGAAGAATCTAATCCTCCACTTAAGGATGTTGCAATTTTGGCATCTGAAATTAATCTTAATTTGGTTGCTGATATTAATTTACTAACTAATTCTTCTTTTACAATGTTTTTATTTGGAGAAATGTGTGGTGGATTTTCCAAGCTTTTCCACCAACGAGTTTTTTCCAATTTAAAACTATTTAAATTGAAATTAAATAGAGTTCCTGGAGGAACTATTTTAATATTTTTATATATTGTACTAAAATTACCCTCTAACTCTTGTGGAAGATGAAAACATTTTTCTGGATCTAGTTTTAAATTTAAACTTGAAACAAACAATCCTTTTATCTCAGATGAAAATAAAAAATTAGTATTATCAACATAATAGTAAAATGGTTTAACTCCGTATCTATCTCTTGACATACATAAATTTTTTGTTTTTTTATCTAAAATACATAATGACCACATTCCATTAAATTTTTTAAAACATTCAGTTCCCCATTCTTTATAAGCGTTTAAAATAACTTCAGTGTCTGTGTTGGAAAAAAATGAATAACCTAACTTTTCTAAATCAATCCGTATAGATTTAAAATTATATATTTCTCCATTAAATGTAATCCAGTAGCGCCCATCAACTGACATTGGTTGATGACCTTTTTCTGATAGATCTTGAATAGAAAGCCTTTTATGACCTAATATACAATTTTCAAATTTTAATATACCTTCACCATCCGGTCCTCTATGTCTAATAGCTTGGTTCATTCTCCTTATTTCTGAAGGATTAGGTATCTGGTTTTTTAAAATGATCCCGTTAATTCCACACATTATTTTCTCTTTTATATTTATCAGCAAAAAATGTGCCAGCTTTACAAAATTTAAATGAGATTAATATAAGAGAATTTTAAAATTCTAATTTATTTCAGGAATAGGTCTTTTTGTTTTTTTGCTCATTTGTAGAGCATTTTCAATGGCCAGAGCTATTTTAGACAATTTTAAATCATTTCCAGCAGGTGTAATTAATTGTATTCCAAAAGGCATATTTAGATTATCTAGTCCGCACGGTAATGACCAGGCGCATGGTAAAGCCATAGTCGGAGCATAGCTTAGTGCTAACCATCTCGTATAGTTAGGCATTCTTTCTCCATTTATCTCATCAACAAACAATTTTTCATGTGGAAAAGGAGAAACTGAAGCGGAAGGGCAGATTAAAACATCAAATTCTTCAAAAAATTTTCTAAAGTTTTTAAATATCTTTGTTTGTTCTCTATAAGCCCACGATAAATCATTAATATTAAATTTTAGACCTCTCTCAACATTATCGATTACGTTTGGTCCTAATAATTTCTTGCTAGATAAAAATTTTTCACCATGAGATGAAACATAATTAAAACCTCTTATCACTTCAAAACAATCATGAATGTCTAAAAAATCTGGATGACATTTTCTGGAACTTTTAAAATGGTTTTTAAAAGATTTTATTTTAGTAAAAAATGTTGAGGCAATCAGTTTGTCTACTGGAGCACAACCCAAATCATCTGAGTAAGCCATTTTAAAAGAAGATAAATCACATTCAACTAAATTTTCCAATAGCTCAGTTGCATTTGAGTTTGAGAATGGATCTAAATTGTTAATGTCAGCCTGAGCTTGTAACAACAAATAAGTATCTTTTACATCCTTGCCCATTGGGCCCTGGACAGAAAAAGGATTTAAAGCAACATTAGAGTCTGTGGATGGTACTATGCCAGGTGAAGGTCTAAATCCTGTCACACCGCAAAAGCCTGCTGGTGTTCTCAGACTTCCAGCATAATCAGATCCATTGGCAAGTGAGACCATATTTAGTGCTAAGGCAGCAGCACTTCCTCCAGAAGATCCAGCAGGGGTTTTATCATAATCAAATGGGTTTCCTGTTGCTCCATAAACTCTATTTTTTGAATTTGCACCTGCTCCAAACTCTGGTGTATTTGTTTTACCAAAAATTATACCTCCAGCTTTTCTAATATTTTTTACAATTTCGTCATCTTTTTCTGGTATATGCTTTTTATATATTAAAGAGCCAGATGTAGATCTTAAGCCTTTAACCATATTTAAGTCTTTAATTCCTATTGGTAATCCATGCAAAATCCCAAGCTTATCACCTTTTTTAATTTTTTTGTCTGCCTCAGTTGCTTGTTTTATTACATCGTATTCATCAATTGCTACAATAGCATTAATCTTTGGGTTAAATTTTTTAACATTTTCTAGGCAGCTCTTGGTGAGCTCTAAAGAAGAAAGTTTTTTTTTGCCTATTAGCTTTCTTGCCTCCGAAGCAGATAATTCACAAGGTCTTGTCATGATTTAATATTTGTTTTAATTATTAATTAAGATAATATTATATATTTAAATTAGATCAATAAGTTAATTCATTAACTTGACAAAAATATAAGAAAAGCATTACTTATAAATTCAAGTGACTTTAAAGTTAATGATATGGATAGTAAGACTAAATTAAGAAAAGCAGGGTTGAGGCCAACAAAACAACGGATTGCTATTGCCGATATTTTGTTTAATGGAATAAATCGGCATTTTACTGCAGAAAATCTTCATAATGATATAATTCAATCTGGAAAACAAATGTCCCTAGCTACAATATATAATTGTCTAAATAAATTTAAAAATGTAGGTTTGATATCACATTTACAAAGTTTGGGTGAAACTTATGTTTTCGATACTAATGTTGAGCATCACCATCATTTTTTTAATGAAAAGACTGGTGAATTGATTGACTTTAGACCCGGCGATATCCATGTCAAAAAATTTCCTAAATTACCTAAGGGTTACAAATCTTCTGGAATTGACATAATTATAAAGTTAATTGAAAAAAACTAAAGTTTTTACTTTAAAACAATTCTAATCTACTTGACTTTTTAACCTACCATTAATAATTTCTTATTATAAAGTTTTTTTATTTGTTATAAGAAAGGATCTAAAATGGATGGTGTAAATAAATGTCCTGTAATGCATGGTTCATCCACTACCAATAGTGGTATAAGTACTTCGAATCGAGATTGGTGGCCGAATCAGTTAAATCTTAATATTCTTCACCAAAATGATAAAAGATCAAATCCTATGAGTCTGGATTTTGATTATAGAAAAGAGTTTGAAAATTTAGACTATTTTGCTCTTAAAAAAGATTTAACAAATTTGATGACAGATGTTCAGGATTGGTGGCCAGCAGATTATGGACATTATGGACCTTTTTTTATAAGAATGACTTGGCATGCAGCCGGAACCTATAGAACTTCAGATGGACGAGGAGGAGGAGGAACCGGTGATCAAAGATTTGCTCCATTAAATAGCTGGCCTGATAATGGCAATTTAGATAAAGCAAGAAGATTGCTTTGGCCAATTAAACAAAAATATGGAAACAAGATAAGTTGGGCTGATCTTTTTATTTTAACAGGTAATGTAGCCATCGAATCTATGGGCGGAAAAACATTTGGTTTTAGTGGTGGCAGAGAAGATATTTGGTCACCTCCAGAAGAAATTTACTGGGGTCAAGAAAAGATATGGCTTGAAAATAAGAGATACAGCGGTGAAAGAGATCTTGAACTACCCTTAGGGGCTGTTCAGATGGGTTTAATTTATGTTAATCCTGAGGGACCAGATGGTGATCCTAACCCTTTAGCTAGTGCAAAAGATATTAGAGAAACATTTTCTAGAATGGCAATGAATGACGAGGAGACTGTCGCTTTAACAGCTGGAGGTCACACATTTGGAAAAGCCCATGGTGCAGCAGATCCAGATAAATTTGTTGGACCAGAGCCTGAAGGTGCATCTATTGAAGAAATGGGACTTGGATGGAAAAATTCGTTTGGAACTGGTAATGGATCTCATACAATAACAAGTGGCATTGAGGGCGCTTGGACGGCTGATCCAACAAAATGGGATAATGGATATTTTGACATTCTTTTTGGTTATGATTGGGAATTAGTTAAAAGCCCTGCTGGTGCCTACCAATGGCATCCTGTCAATCCAAAAGAGGAAGATATGGCTCCAGATGCTCATGATAATTCTAAAAAAGTTTCAACCATGATGACGACTGCTGACATGGCAATGCGAGAGGATCCAGAGTATAATAAAATATCAAAATATTTTCATGAAAATCCAGACAAATTTGCTGATGCATTTGCAAGAGCATGGTTTAAACTTCTTCATAGAGACATGGGGCCTAAAGCTCGTTATTTGGGTCCAGAAGTTCCAGATGAAGAATTAATTTGGCAAGATCCTATTCCAAAGGGCAAATCAGATTATGATATAAATTTTGTAAAAAATAAAATTTCTGAAGCAGGTTTATCAATACAAGAAATGATAGAAACAGCTTGGGCTAGTGCATCAACTTTTAGAGGTACAGATATGAGAGGTGGTGCTAATGGATCTCGAATAAGACTTGAACCTCAAAAAAATTGGGAAGTCAATAAGCCTGATCAGCTATCAAAAGTGATTTCAAAATATACTTCCATCTCTAAGGAAACACAGGCGTCAATTGCAGATATTATAGTTTTAGCAGGAAATTTTGCTATTGAAAAAGCATCCGGTCATGAGGTGCCATTTTTACCAGGCAGAGGTGATGCAACAATAGATCAAACTGATGAGGGTTCGTTTTCTGTTCTAGAACCTTTATCTGATGGATTTAGAAATTATTTAAAACAAGACTATGGTGTAAGCCCAGAAGAAATGATGTTAGATAAATCTCAATTGCTAGGCCTTACAGCTCCTGAAATGACAGTTATAGTAGGTGGATTAAGATCTTTAGGTATATCTAAGGATGGTTTTGGATTATTTAGTGAAAATAAAAATGAATTAAGCAATGATTATTTTATTAAATTGCTAGACATGTCCATAACATGGAGTTCGACTGGTCATAATTCTTTTGAAGGTTCTGACAAAAATGGAAATGTTAAATATACTGCTACAAGGTATGATCTTTTGTTTGGCTCAAATTCTCAATTAAGAGCATTGGCAGAAGTTTATGCTTCAAATGATGGAAAAGAAAAATTTGTAAACGATTTTATCTCAGCTTGGAATAAAGTAATGAACAATGATAGATTTGATACTTAATTAAATTAAAAAAATCTATTTTGATTTTTGAGTTGTTTTCAATGATCTTAAATTAATTTAAGACATTATTGTCTAGGATGGATTGATTTGTGAAGATTTATCAACTCTGACTCATTTATATCTGTGTATCGTTGAGTCGAAGACAAACTTGAATGGCCTAAAAGTTGTTGTATTGCTCTTAAATCTCCTCCACCAGAAAGAAGATGAGTGGCAAATGAATGCCTTAAAGCGTGCGGTGTTGTATATTCTGGAAGTCCTAGCTTAATCCTAATTTGCTCTATCCTTCTTTGAATTACTCTTGGGGATAACGAACCTCCTCTTTTGCCTAAAAACATTGAATCATCAGCATTTTGTTTAAAAGGGCAAATAGCCAAATATTCTTTCATTTTTTCAACTATTTCAGGTATTACAGGCACATCTCTGTATTTACTTCCTTTACCAAGAATTCTTAGCCATTCTCCATCAGGTAAATCTTTTTTTTTTAAAGATAAAGCTTCATTTATTCTTAATCCAACGCCATATAGTAGTAGCATAACAACTCTATCTCTTAAATTAATCCACAATTCTTTTTTTTCATCCATAACAGAATTTATTACTTTAGTCATTAATTCTGGATCAATAGATTTTGGTATACTTTTTTTAACTTTAGGACTTTTGAAAATTGAAAAATTCAAACTTTCAATTTTATTTTCTTTCAAAGCAAATTTGTAAAAGTTTTTTAAACTTGATACTCTCCTAGCTATTGTTGATCTTGAAAAATTCATTTCATTTAGTTTGAATAGATAATTTCTTAAAATATTTTTATCAATTTCAAAAATAAGGTATTTTTTTAACTCACAAAACTTGAAGAAATCCGACATATCTCTTCCATAGGAAGAACAAGTGTGTTCACTGAAATTAAGATTATTTTTTAAATATTTCAACCAATCATGATAAAAATTAATGAAATTGGTAAAGTTTTTATTACAATTAATCATAATATAGATTGGCCTGTTTTTGACCAATCAGCTAAAAAAGATTCAAGCCCTTTGTTTGTTAGAGGATGTAAAAACATTCCCTCAAAAATTTTTGGTGGAATTGTCGCTATATCAGCTCCTAATTTTGCTGAATCAACAACATCTTGAACACTTCTAATAGAGGCGGCTAATATTTCAGTCTGAAAGTTAAAGTTATTGTAAATTTCAACTATTTCTGCAATCAAATTTATGCCATCGGCCCCAAGGTCGTCTAGTCTTCCAATAAATGGAGAGATAAAAGTTGCTCCTGCTTTTGCTGCTAATAGAGCTTGGGCAGTACTAAAACATAAAGTTACATTTACTCTTATCCCTTGCTTAGAAAAAGCCTTACAAGCTTTTAAGCCATCTTTTGTAAGTGGAACTTTAATTACAACGTTTGAGGAAATTTTAGAAAGTTTTTGACCCTCAAGTAACATACTTTTAAAATCAGTTGCTGTTACTTCTGCGCTTACAGGTCCATCAACTAAGTCACAAATTTTTTTAATCGTTTCTAAAAAATTCATACCTGAGCTTGCAATTAAAGATGGGTTTGTTGTAATACCATCAATTAAACCAGTTTTGGATAAAGAATTTATCACCTCTAGGTCTACGGAGTCTAAGAACAACTTCATTTTTCCTCCTAAATTTTTTAATAATATAATATGTTATAACATTAACATAAAATAAAAAGCTAAAATAAAATTTATATAAATGTTTAGTCACAAAATATGAAAATAATTTCTGTATTGCCATCCGGTCCTTTTAACAAGTCTTTTGACTATCTTGTTCCAAATTTTGTAAAAATTAAAATCGGACAAATAGTTATAATTCCATTTGGAACAAGAGAAATTTTAGGTATTGTAATCGGCTTTCATGGCAGTGAATTACCTATTACAAAATTAAAAAAAATAGATGAAATTTTAAATTTTCCATTAATACCTATCTCATATATAAAGTTTATGAATTTTTTCTCAAACTGGAATTATGTTGACAAGGGGTCAATTATTAAATTGTTTTTGTCTCCTTTTGATAAAAAATCATTTAGGAATTTAGAAACTAAACTAGCTAAAAAACAAAAAAATTGTTCAGACAAAAAAAATAAATTAAACATTATAAGAATAAAAAAATTAAATAGTTTTCAAGCAAAAAGTTCTCAACAAATTATTAATTCATTAAAAAATCAAAGACCAAAATGTTATTTATTGGAAGGAGTACCAGGGTCAGGCAAAACAGAGACTTATTTTGAAGCAGTAGATTATTGTTTAAAAAATAGAAAGCAAGTTTTAATTTTATTGCCTGAAATTGGATTAACCTCGGAATGGGAAATGAGATTTATAGAGAGATTTGGTTTCAAACCATCAGTTTGGCATTCCGGAATAAAAAAAAGCGAAAAAAAGAATATTTGGTTAAAAGCCATTTCAAAAGTTGAATTGGTATTAGTAGGAGCAAGATCATCACTCTTTATACCTTTTCAAAATTTAGGACTAATAGTTGTAGATGAAGAGCATGATAATTCTTTTAAACAAGATAGCGGAATTAGATATCATGCAAGAGATATGGCGATCTATCTTGCTTCAAAAATTAAAATTCCTATTGTACTTTCCTCAGCAACACCATCTATAGAGAGTATTTTTAATTCTAGAAAAAAGAAATTTAAATCTTTAATTTTACCGAATCGCGCCACAGGAGCAAGATTGCCTGAAGTGAAGATAATAGATATGAAAGAGAATGCTCCTACCAGAGGAAATTGGTTGTCAGAATGCGTCATTAATGAATTAAAAAAGAGGTTTGAAAATAAACAACAATCAATGCTTTTTTTGAATAGGAGAGGATATTCACCTTTAACTTTGTGTAAACAATGTGGTTATAAAGTTGGATGTGATAATTGTGATACATGGTTAGTTGAACACAAAAAATCAAATATTTTTTTATGTCATCACTGTGGTTTTAAGAAAAAAGCTTTTAGATATTGTGAAAATTGTAATTCTAATTCTTTAGTTTCATGTGCTCCAGGTATAGAAAAAATTAATGAAGAAATAAAAACACTTTTCCCCTCAGCGGTTATTGAAAATTTTTCCAGTGATACAATGAAAAATTTAAAAGACTTCAATATTATTTTAAAAAAAATTGTGGCTGGTGATGTTGATTTCATTATTGGGACACAACTATTGGCTAAAGGATACAATTTTCCAAAATTAAATTTTGTTGGAATTGTTGATGGTGATTTAGGTTTACATGGAGGAGATTTAAGAGCATCTGAAAAATGTTTCCAATTGTTAATGCAAGTTTCTGGAAGGGCCGGAAGGCATCTTAAAAAAGAGAGAGGACTTGTTTATATCCAAACCTACAATCCAAAGAACACCGTTTTAAAAACTATAGTTAAAATGAATGTTAGTAATTTTTATGATCAAGAATTAGATTATAGAGAAAGTTCAAATATGCCTCCTTTTTCTAGGTTAGTCTCGATTATATTATCTTCAAAAATTGAAAAAAAATTAGATGAATTTGCATTTAAGTTGTTGAAAACGGTGCCTAATTATAAGGATGTAGAGATTCTTGGACCAGCACCTGCGCCGCTGAGTTTCCTTAGAGGAAGATATAGGAGAAGATTTTTAATTAAATCTAAAAAAAATATAGATTTAAATAATGTGATTAAAAATTGGTTAAACATTTGTAAAACTCCAAAAAACATAAGGTTAAATGTAGATGTAGATCCATATAATTTTCTATAGTTGATTGAAAATTTTGTCTTAATAATAAAAATAAGATATGCAGAACCTTCTACTTGCAATAGTTTATTTGCTGTGATAGCCATAAAGATTAGAGTGTGATTTAAATGGAAATTTCAGAAAAAAAACCTGTTGGATTGACAGGCAGATATGTAAATGCGTTATATCAATTGTGCTCTGAAAAGAATATATTACAAAATGTTGTAAGAGATTTTAATAGTCTAAAAGAATTATTTTTAAAGCATAAGAATTTTAGCAGACTAATTCTATCTCCAACTATTGGAAAGAAAAAGAAAATTCTTGTTATTTCGGATCTTTTAAAAAAAGCAAAAGCTAATGACATCACAATTAATTTTTGTCGAGTACTTGGTAAAAATGGTAGAATTTCTATTTTAAATAGAGTAATAGATGAATTTTTGTTTGAGGTTTCAAGAAGAAAAGGTGAAATTGAAGTTGAAGTTTTTACTGCTCACAAACTTGATAAAGATGAACAAACTGAGCTTAAAAATTTGATTTTAAACAAGATTAATGGAAAAACTGTTTCTTTATTTACGCATGTTGATCATTCTTTACTAGGTGGTTTAATTTTAAAAATTGGTTCAAAAATGATTGATAATTCTTTAAAAACAAAACTTAAGAATTTAGAAATGGCAATGAAAGGTGAGAGTTAAATGGATATTAAAGCTGCAGAAATTTCTTCTATTTTAAAGAATCAAATAGAAAATTTTGATTCTGAAGCTGAAATCACGGAAATTGGTAAAGTATTATCAGTTGGTGATGGAATTGCGAGAGTATATGGACTTGACGAGATCCAAGCTGGTGAAATGGTTCAGTTTGAAGGTGGTATAGCGGGTATGGCACTAAATCTTGAAAAGGATAATGTAGGGGTAGTGATTTTCGGAAGCGATAAATCTATCAAAGAGGGTGATACAGTTAAGAGGACAGGAGAAATTGTTGATGTACCAACGGGTCATGGATTATTGGGTAGGGTGGTTGATGCTCTTGGAAATCCTATTGATGGGAAAGGAATTTTAAAAAACGTAAAGCGTTCTAGAGTTGAGACCAAGGCACCTGGTATAATGCCTAGACAATCTGTTCATGAACCTATGCAAACAGGTCTTAAAGCAATTGACTCTTTAATACCAATTGGAAGAGGGCAAAGAGAATTAATTATTGGTGATAGACAGACAGGAAAGACTGCTATAGCAATTGATACTTTTTTAAACCAAAAAGCAGTCAATGATAATGCTGGAAAAGATGATAAGCAAAAATTGTTTTGTATATATGTTGCTGTTGGACAGAAAAGATCAACGGTAGCTCAGATTGTAAAAACATTGGAAGAGAATGGGGCGTTAGAATATTCTATTGTTGTTGCAGCCACAGCTTCAGATCCAGCTCCAATGCAATTCTTAGCTCCTTATTCAGCGGCATCAATGGGTGAATACTTTAGGGATAACGGAATGCATGCTGTTATTGTTTATGATGATTTGTCTAAGCAAGCGGTTGCTTATAGACAAATGTCTTTATTATTAAGAAGACCTCCTGGAAGAGAGGCTTATCCAGGAGATGTATTTTATTTACATTCCAGGTTACTTGAAAGAGCTGCTAAAATGAATAAAGACAACGGTTCAGGTTCTCTAACAGCTTTACCAATTATTGAAACTCAAGGTGGAGACGTTTCTGCCTTTATCCCAACAAATGTTATTTCAATTACTGATGGTCAAATTTTTCTAGAAACAGAATTATTTTATAAAGGTGTAAGACCAGCAGTTAATGTTGGTTTATCTGTTTCTAGGGTTGGCTCTTCTGCACAAATTAAGGCTATGAAACAAGTGGCAGGAACAATAAAGTTAGATTTAGCTCAGTATAGAGAAATGGCTGCATTTGCGCAATTTGCTTCTGACTTGGATGCCTCTACTAGACAATTATTGTCCCGGGGTGAAAGGCTTACTGAATTATTGAAGCAGCCTCAATACACGCCTTTATCGGTTGAAGAGCAAGTCGCGGTTATTTTTTCGGGTGTAAATGGATATCTTGATAAAATCTCTATATCAGATATTACAGATTTTGAAAAATCTTTGCTACAAAATCTTCGTACTAAGGGGGCTTCCGTAATTGATTCTATTAGAAAAGAAAAATTATTGTCAGATAAAGCGGAACAAGATTTGAGAAAATTAATTGAAGATTTAATTAAGAATTATAGTTAATTATTAGATGTAGGATTTCACATGCCTTCCTTGAAGGATTTAAAAAATAGAATTGGATCAGTTAAATCAACTCAAAAAATAACTTCTGCAATGAAGATGGTAGCTGCAGCAAAGCTTAGAAGAGCCCAAGAACAGGCTATAGCGTCAAGACCATATTGTCTGAGCATGGAAAAAATCGTTAGTAATTTAGCAAAAAAGTTAAGTTCTAATGCACCCTTTCTATTAACTGGAAAGTCCGAGATAAAGAAACAACTTTTAGTTGTTTTTTCAGCTGACAGGGGTCTTTGTGGTGGTTTTAACTCCTCTATCACTAGATCGGTTAAAAATGAAATTATTAAAGCTAAAAAAAATGATTTAGAAACTAGTTTGTTACTAGTTGGAAGAAAATCAGCAGATTCTTTAAAAAGAGATTTTGGAAATCAATATGTAGAAGTTCTTACTGGAAATTCTGCGAATCCAGTCTTTAATGATTCTTTAGTGATTTCAAATAAAATAATAAATTTATTTGAAAATAATGAATTTGGTATGTGTAAAATTGTTTTTAATAAGTTTGTTACTGCTATTTCACAAGTTGTTACATTTAAAAGTTTAGTTCCTGTTGCATTAGATGATGAAAACGAATCAAGTATATCATCTAATTCTATTTACGAATATGAGCCATCAGAAAAAGAAATTTTAGATGATTTATTGAATCGGAATATTGCTACTCAGTTGTTCAGCGCTCAGATGGAAAGTACAGCAAGTGAGTTAGCGGCAAGAATGACGGCAATGGATAATGCTACTAGGAATGCAGGAGACTTAATTGATACATTGACTTTACAATATAATAGAACAAGGCAGGCATTTATTACTAAAGAATTAATTGAAATTATTTCAGGAGCTGAGGCTCTGTAATTAAATTGGAGAAAAAAATGGCAAATAAAACTGTAAATATAATTGGGAAAATAAGTCAGGTTATTGGTGCTGTGGTAGATATAGAATTTGAAGGGGATCTACCTCCTATTCTGAATGCTCTCGAAGTTGATAATCAAGGAAACAAACTAATTTTAGAAGTTGCTCAACATTTAGGAGAAAATGAGGTTAGAACAATAGCCATGGATACAACAGATGGTTTGGTTAGGGGCATGAAAGTTGTCGATACTGGAGCACCCATTACAGTTCCAGTCGGTCCTGAAACTTTGGGAAGAATTTTGAATGTAGTAGGGGATCCAGTTGATGATGGAAAACCTGTAAAATCCAAGATCACTTTACCAATTCATAGAGATGCACCTGAGTATATTGACCAATCAACTGAGTCAGAAATATTAGTGACAGGAATAAAAGTTGTTGATTTATTAGCTCCTTACGCAAAAGGAGGAAAAATAGGTTTGTTTGGAGGTGCTGGTGTAGGTAAAACAGTTTTAATTATGGAGTTAATTAATAATGTTGCAAAAGCTCATGGGGGGTATTCTGTTTTTGCAGGAGTGGGTGAAAGAACTCGTGAAGGTAATGATCTTTATCATGAAATGGTAGAATCTGGAGTTATTAACCCAAATGGTAAAGGTTCTAAGGCTGCTCTTGTGTATGGGCAAATGAACGAACCTCCTGGTGCAAGGGCTAGAGTTGGTCTGACGGGCTTAACTTTAGCAGAATATTTTAGAGATCAAGAGGGTCAAGATGTTTTATTTTTTGTTGACAATATTTTTAGATTTACTCAGGCAGGTTCTGAAGTATCTGCTTTATTAGGTAGGATACCATCAGCAGTGGGCTATCAACCAACTTTAGCTACGGACATGGGCGCATTGCAGGAAAGGATTACAACTACTAATAAGGGTTCAATAACATCTGTACAGGCAATTTATGTCCCAGCAGATGATTTGACTGATCCGGCTCCAGCAACATCATTTGCTCATTTGGACGCTACAACAGTATTGTCACGCCAAATTGCTGAATTAGGAATATATCCTGCTGTAGATCCTCTTGACTCTACCTCGAGGATGCTAGATCCCAGAGTGGTAGGTGAAGAACATTATTCTGTTGCAAGAAAGGTACAGGAAGTTCTTCAGCAGTACAAATCATTACAAGATATTATAGCTATTTTGGGAATGGATGAATTATCTGAGGAAGACAAATTAACTGTAGCACGTGCTAGAAAAATCCAGAGATTTCTTTCCCAGCCTTTTCATGTTGCTGAAGTTTTTACTGGTTCACCAGGCAAATTAGTGAGCCTAGAAGATACAATTAAAGGTTTTACAGGTATAGTAAACGGAGATCATGATGACTTGCCAGAAGCAGCTTTTTATATGGTTGGCACTATAGAAGAAGCTATTGAAAAAGGCAAAAAATTAGAAGAAGAAGCCGCTTAATTTATAGGAATTCTAAATGCTATCTAACAATACAAATTTCCAATTGATTACACCTCTAAAGCTTATGCTTTCTAAAGATGTTTTTATGGCAGTTTTGCCAGGTCAAGAAGGTAATCTTGGTATCATGTTCAAACATACCCCTCTGTTAACTCTTCTAAATAGAGGGATAGTTGAACTTTATGATGAAAGTAATAAGTTAATTGATAGTATAATCGTTGATGGTGGTGTGGCAGAAGTTACTGAAACAAGTGTAGTTATCCTATCTGAAAGAGCTGAAAATTTTAATGATTTAAATAAACATCATCTAGAAGAAAAATTATTAAATTCAGAAAAACAAGTCAACCATCAAGATAAAGATATTTCTTCTTTAGCTAGCAAGCAGTCAGATTTTTATAAGTTCGTATTAGAAAAAGTTAATTAATAAGATTTCTGATCAAGGGTATAAAAACATTATTTATTTTTTTGTAAACATGTTTCTTAAAGTATATAGCTTTTTCTGACAATTCCTCCGGATCCATCCAAATCCATTTTTTAAATTCTGGATTTTGAGTGTTGACATTAATCTCACTATCTGAGCCTACAAAGTGAAGTAATAACCACTTTTGTGTTTGACCTCTGAACTGACCATGCCACAAATTGTCGGCAAGGTTTTTTGGAACGTCATATTTAATCCATTCAGGGTATTCAGCAATATATGTGGCTGATTTTATACTAGTTTCTTCTTTCAATTCTCTGAATGCAGCTTCAATTGGGTTTTCGCCTTTATCGATACCACCTTGAGGCATTTGCCAAGCATTTGAGGGGTTATCTAATCTTTGTCCAGAAAAAATTTTTCCTAAATTATTAAAAATCATCAAACCTACGCAAGGCCTATATGGTCGTTCATAAATTGGTTTTAAATTAAACATTTTAAAATTAACTTATTTTTTTTGTTTTTTTACCTTCTCTTGCTAATTTTTTATTATTATCTTTTTTTTTGCCATACAATTTAATGCCTCGGATTAAGTCAACAGCTCTAGAAATCTGATTATCTTCAAGAAGTTTGTCAGCCATATTTTTGTTTTCTTGACTTTGTAAGCTTTGTGAATTTTTATTTGATTTGTCTAAGGCACCTTTTAAATCTTCTTCTCTTAAATTTGTAGAATTTTTATCATTCTTTTTTGTTATTCCAGACTCTACTAAAATATCTGGTTCTATACCTTTTGCTTGAATAGAGATTCCGCTTGGTGTGTAATATCTTGCTGTAGTCATTCTTATTGCACCGTTTCCTGGAATTGGTATAATTGATTGGACAGACCCTTTCCCGAAGCTTCTAGTCCCTAAAATAATAGCCCTACCATGATCTTTTAAAGCTCCAGCAACAATTTCACTTGCCGAAGCCGAACCACTGTTTATTAAAATTACTAATGGCTCATTATCAATAACATCACCAGCCTGTGCGAATGTTCTGCTTGTGTCATCTTTATTTCTTCCACGTGTAGAAACAATTTCTCCGTCATTAAGAAACGCGTCGGTGACAGAAATAGATTGATTTAAAAGACCACCAGGATTATTTCTTAAATCAAGTATAAGACCTTGAAAATTTATTCCTGTTTTATTTTTTATTTTTCCTATAGCTTCTTTCATGGAACTTGTAGTAGTTTCTGAAAAAGTTGTAAGCCTCACATAACCAACATCTTGAATAATTTCATATCTGACAGATCTTATTTTTATTTTGTCTCTCTTGATTTCCAAGTCAAATGGATCTTGATCTTTCCTTATTACAGTAATTTTTACTTTACTGCCTATTGGCCCTCTAAGTTTTTCAACAGCTTCGGTTATAGATAATCCTCTAATGGATAAACCATCAACTCCAATTATTAAGTCACCTGGCATCATGCCAGCATTGAAAGCAGGTGTATCGTCAATTGGAGAAACAACTTTTACAACGCCGTCTTGCATTGTAATTTCTATGCCAAGTCCTCCAAAGGTACCTTTTGTTTTAACTTGCATGTCGCTATAATCATCTGCGCTCAAATAAGATGAATGAGGATCTAAGGATTGTAGCATTCCTGATATTGCTGACTCAATTAACTTTTTGTCTTCCACATCATCTACGTATTGTTCTTGTACCCTTTGAAAAACATCCCCAAATAGGCTCAATTGCTTATATGTCTCTTGCCTATTATTTTTCGCATTTAAAAAGTTATTTGGAGTTAAACTTAAAATGAATATTGAAACACAAAAGAGACAAAAAACGAAATAACCGCTATTAATTATTTTTTTTTGAAATTTGATAATTTTCATTTTTGACCCTATATCTTAAGATAATATATTAAATTTGTAATTAAGCAAAATTATTAAGGTTTAAAAATTAATGATTGTCCATTCATTTTTTTTGGTACATTTAAATCTAAAATTTTTAAAATAGTTGGTGCTATATCTGCTAATTTCCCATCTCTCAAATTTATGTCAAAAAAATTATTATTTTTGATACTATTTACTAAAATAAACGGCACTTTGTTGGTGGTATGAGCTGTATGAATAGTCTTCTTCCGTTCATCCCACATTAGTTCACAATTACCGTGATCTGACGTAATAAGAATAATCCCATTAGTTTGATCAATAGCTTTTTTGATTTTTCCAATGGATTGATCTACAGCTTCAACAGATTTTATACATGCTGATAAGTTTCCAGTATGACCTACCATATCTGGGTTTGCAAAATTTACAATAATAAGGTCATAAACATTTTTTTTAATTGATAATACAAGTTTTTTTTCAATTTCTTTTGCAGACATTTCTGGTTTTAAATCATATGTTTTAACTTTTGGTGATGGAATTAAAGTTCTATCTTCATTTTTAAATTTTTGTTCAATTCCGCCATTGAAGAAATATGTTACATGCGGATACTTTTCCGTTTCTGCTAATCTTAATTGTAACAAACCATATTTAGATATTATCTCACCCAAAGTATCTTTGATATTTTCATTTTTAAAGATTGATTTGATAAATGGTTTTAATTTATTAGAATATTCTGTTAATCCTAAAACATTTTCGAATAGTACATTTGCACGATTTCTTTTGAAGTGATTGAATGAAGGGTTTAAAAGTGAATCTAATAATTGCCTAACTCTGTCTGCTCTAAAGTTCAAGATCAGGATGCTATCATTATTTTTAACACCTTTGTAATTCCCAATTATCGTTGGGGATATGAATTCATCAGTTTCTTTTCTTGAATATGCGGCATCAATTGCATTTTTTATATTCTCAAATTTAAAATCATATTTACCCTCAACTATTAAGTCATAACTTTTTTTGGTTCTCTCCCATCTTTTATCTCTATCCATAGCAAAAAATCTGCCTATAAGAGACGAAATTTTTATTTTTGGATTTAGTTCTTTTGAAATACTTCCTATTATACTACCAAACTCATGAGGAGATACATCTCTGCCATCAGAAAACAAATGAAGGGCAATGTCGAGATTTTTTTTACACAATATATTTGATATTTTAATTATATGATCTTTATGAGAATGCACGCCTCCTGAACTACAAAGCCCCAAGATATGGATAGTATTATTTTTTGAATGTTTTCTAACAAAATTATTTAAATTTTTGTTGCTTATAATTTCATTATTTTCAAAGGCAAGATTTATTTTGGGTAAAGTTTGTAGAATAACTCTACCAGCCCCTATGTTCATATGTCCAACTTCAGAATTACCTATTTGATTTTTAGGTAGTCCAACGTTTAGACCAGATGCATCAAGTTCACAATTTTGAAAATTTTTTAAAAAGTAATCATAATTCAATGTTTTTGCTAGCTTAATTGCATTACTTTTTTTTTCTTTTCTTAGTCCCCATCCATCCATAATACATAAGATCAATGGTTTGTTGGTAAGTTTTGAATTCATTTTTTTTATTTATGGTATGGATGATTATTGAAAATCGACTCTATTCTATATAATTGTTCAATAATCATAATTCTAGCCATCAAATGTGACCAAGTTAACTGACCAAAAGATAAAATATAATTAGCTTTTTTTTTAATGTAATTACCATTACCTAAATAGCCCCCTATAATAAAATTTACTATCTTGTAATTTTGATTTTGACAATTCTTAATTGTTTGAACTAGTTTTTGTGTTGTAAAATTTGACCCTTCTCTATCTAGTAAGATAAGAAATGAGTTTTTAGGAGACAGAGCAAAAAGTTTCTTATCTTGATCATAAAGATTATCAAAATTTTCATATTTTTTACTAATTTCTTTTATTATTATTTTCTTACCTAACCTCTTTAAATATTTATTAATCAAGGATTGTTCTGGTGTATTGGAAGCTTTTCCGATGCAAGTTATTTGATACTTCATTTCAAAAATTGTGTTTCTTTAGAGTTTTTTAAATTTGTTATTTCCCACATTTTTTCTAATTTATAGAATTCTCTTACCTCTGGTCTAAACAAATGAACTACTACATCATCAATATCAATTAACACCCAATCCGCATTAATTAATCCCTCTGGTTTACGTATGGAGATTCCGATATCTTTAAGTTTTTTTGTTAGGTTTTCGGACATACTTTTAACTTGTCTGGATGAGTTTCCACTAGCAACTATCATGAAATCAGCAAAACTACTCCTGCTGATTAAATCAATAGATTTAATGTCAATCGCCTTGTCTTTTTCGAGAGACTGAATAACAATTTCTAACAAATTTTTTGGATTAATTTTTTTATTATTTTTTTTCATCTAATGTTTAGATATTGCTCATTAGAATTTCTAATTTGCGTAGAAGAAGATGGATTAAGTTTATCTCTAAGAAATACCCAAGAACGATTTTTACGAGTAAGTAAATTAATTTTTATTTTTTTCAGGCGATTGCCCAAAATATATGCTCCTAAGGAATTTAATACTCTATAAGAATAACTTGGTCTTTCAATAACTGCAACTGGAAAAGTTTTTGATAATTCTTTTGGCTTGATCCAATTTTGAAAATTCAAAAGATTATCACTACCCATTAACCAAAAAAAATTTGTATTTTTTGTTTTATTTTTT
Source organism: uncultured SAR116 cluster alpha proteobacterium (assembly GCA_902533695.1). GTDB lineage: Bacteria > Pseudomonadota > Alphaproteobacteria > Puniceispirillales > Marisalimonadaceae > AG-426-I14. The sequence goes on along the minus strand of CACAMV010000008.1, from coordinate 2,622 downwards.
AAAAATGTAATTATTTGGTAAGTAGTAAAAAATTTATATTTATATTCTATATCCAAAACTTTGATATTTCTATTTTTGTATGTCATCTCTTTAGCTAAATTTAATCTATCTTCAAATGTTGATCTTATATTTTTAATTTTTAATCTATTTTGTGGAGATATGATCCACCAAATTTCATTTAACTTAAGTTTTTTTTTAGCTATTTCACTTATATGTATATGGCCTTCATGCGTTGGGTCAAAAGATCCACCTAATAATCCAACTCTAATGTTACGATGAAAAAAAAAGCAATTTGGGAAATTATTTTTGTAATGATTACGATTTACTTGTTTCATATGACTTAATTATCACGTATTTGTCCAGAACCCCTTACCAAATACTTGAAACTAGTCAATTGGTAAGCGCCGACGGGTCCTCTTGCGTGTAAACGGCCAGTTGAGATGCCAATTTCTGCTCCCATACCAAACTCTCCACCATCAGCAAATTGGGTTGATGCATTATGCATTACAATAGCACTATCTACTTTGTTCAAAAAACAATTAGCAGTAATTTTGTTTTCAGTAATTATTGAGTCAGTATGGTTTGATGAATAATTATTAATGTGATTAATTGCATCAGAAACTCCATTAACAAATTTGATAGATATAATAGAATCTAAATATTCTGTTTTCCAATCAGATTCATTAGCAAGGATGACATCTGAGAATTGATGAAAAATTTTTTTCTCAGCCCTAATTTCACATCCAAGTTTTTTTAATTCATGAATTATTGTTTTTGTGAAATTATTATCTAATTTGCCGTCTAACAAAAGTGTTTCTGCAGCTCCACAGATGCCTGTTCTTCTCATTTTTGAATTAATAATAATTTTTGTTGCCTTATCTAAATCAGCTTCATAATCAACATAAACATGACATATGCCTTCAAGATGAGAGAAAACTGGAACTCTAGCCTCATTTTGAATTTTAGATACTAAAGATTTTCCCCCTCGAGGTATAATAATATCTATCTTATCGACAGCAGTTAACATATCAGAAACCAATTTTCTGTCTGTAGTATTTATAAATTGAACACAATCTTCTGGTAAGCCACATATTTTAAGTCCTTCACGAAGTAGTTCAGTCAAATACCTTGATGTGTTAAAAGAGTCTGATCCACCTCTTAAAATAGCGGCATTTCCTGATTTAATACAAAGGCTGCCTGCATCAATAGTGACATTTGGTCTTGACTCATAAATAATACCAACAATGCCAAGAGGAACTGATATCTTTGAAATTGACAAACCATTAGGTCTTTTCCAATTATCCAATATTCTTCCAACTGGATCGTTCTGTTTCGAAATTTCTTCCAAACCTTTACACATAGATTCAATCCGAGATTCATTTAATGTTAGACGATCAACGAATGATTTTGGCAAATCTTTTGCCCCAACTTTTTGCAAATCTTTATTATTTTGTTCTAAAATTTTCTTCTTATTTATTTTTATTAATTTTGCGGTATTTAATATCGCCGCATTTCTTGTTTCCAATTTGCTATTTGACAATATTTGGAAGGCATTTTTTGAATTTTTTGTTATGTTATTTATAAGATTATTCATAATGCAGATCTCTAATTAATTTTCTAGCACATAATCATCTTTGTGGATGATCTCGTCTTTTCCTCTATATCCTAAGATTTTTTCAATATTTTGACTATTTAAACCTTTTACTAAGTTTACTTCAACATTATTGTAATGTGATAAACCTTTACCTAACAAAACACCTTCTTCATTAACGATACTAATTAAATCACCTTTATTATATTTACCCTCAGTTTTTATTACACCAGCTGGCAAAATTGAATTACCATTTGATACAGCTTTCTCAGCTCCAGAATCAATGAAAATTTTACCTTTTACTTGCAAAGCACTTGATATCCATTGTTTTCTTGAATTTTGTGGTTTTGTGTTTGCTTTAAACCAACTCCCTTTCCCATTTTTTGAAAATAGGTTTGATAAAGGATGAGTAATTTGTCCATTTGCAATTATAACGTTACATCCTGCGTTTGTAGCAATTTTAGCAGCTTCAATCTTAGTTATCATTCCTCCACTAGAAAAGAAGGTGCTTGATGGACCCGCCATTTCTTCTATTTCAGTAGTTATATTTTCAATTTCTTCGATTAGTTCAGTTTTCTGTTTTTTTTGAGGGTCTGAAGAGTAAAGGCCATCAACATCAGAAAATAAAATTAATAGATCAGCACTGCACATTTGAGCGACCCTTGCAGCTAGTCTATCATTATCACCGTATTTGATTTCTTGGGTTGAAACGGTATCATTTTCGTTAATTATTGGAAAAACCTTTAAGTTCAGTAATTTTTCAAGTGTAGCTCTTGCATTAATATGTTTTCTTCTTGTCTCTGTGTCATCTGGTGCCAGCAAAATTTGAGCAGAATTAGCATCTAAGGATTTTAAAACTTCTTTCCATGCATGTGACAAATTAATTTGACCTACAGCAGCAGCAGCCTGTTTTTCATCAAGTGACAAGGTGCCCCGCAAATTTAATTGTTTTCGTCCAAGTGCTATTGCTCCAGAAGAAACAATTAGTATTTTTTTATTATTTTTGTTTAAAGAAACTAAATCGTTAGAAA
>CACAMV010000007.1 GCA_902533695.1 uncultured SAR116 cluster alpha proteobacterium | reverse complement strand
AGATCAGAACTTTGATTACAACAAAGAGGAAGCATTGGAAGCTCTTAAGAGAGAATTTGGACAACAATTTTCTGACTCAAAAAGTGTTAGAGAACAGCATACTGATACAACTACAATTCATGCCTCAAAGTTACCAGATGGTGTTGTCTTTGCTGAAAATGAAAAGGATGTTAAGAAGACTATAAAAATTTGTAATAAATATAAATGTCCAATCATTCCATTTGGAGTTGGTTCCTCCCTTGAAGGTCATGTAAATGCTCTTTATGGAGGAATATCAATAGATTTGAATAACATGAATAAAATTTTAGAAATTGCAGCTGAAGATTCTTTTGCCGTAGTTCAACCAGGTGTAACTAGGGAGCAATTAAACACTTATTTAAGGGATACAGGTTTGTTTTTCCCAATTGATCCAGGTGCCAATGCTTCATTAGGAGGTATGTCAGCTACTAATGCTTCTGGAACTAACGCTGTTCGTTACGGTACTATGAAAGATAATGTAATTTCTTTAAAAGTTGTTATGCCTAACGGAGAAATAGTAAAAACAGCTAACAAAGCAAAAAAAAGTGCAGCAGGATATGATCTTACACGTTTGATAGTAGGTTCAGAAGGTACACTTGGAATTATAACAGAGGTTACGCTAAAATTATATGGTATACCTGAAGTTATAGCAGGTGGTAGAGTTACTTTTCCTTCAATAAAAGACGCAACAGAGGCAGTTATTTTGGTCATCCAATCCGGAATTCCTGTAGCAAGAATTGAGTTGTTAGATGAAGAACAAGTCAAAGCATGTAATGCTTATTCAAAACTTGATCTACCAGAAGAGCCATTACTACTTCTAGAATTTCATGGAAGTGAAGCATCTGTAAACGAACAATCTGAACTATTTGCTGAAATTGCCTCTGATTTTGGAGGAAGTAATTTTGAATGGACTTCTAATAATGAACAAAGAAATAAATTATGGAAGGCAAGACATGATGCTTATTATGCAACAAAATCAAGTAAACCAGATGCTGAATACATAGCCACAGATGTATGTGTCCCAATTTCAAGGTTATCAGAATGTATTATGGAAACTCAAGATGATTTAAAGAAATACAATTTATATGGTCATATAGTTGGTCATGTGGGTGATGGTAATTTTCATGTTCAACTAATGGTCAATCCTAAAGATAAAAATGAAATTAATGTTTTAAATATTTTTTTAGACAGACTGTCTAATAGAGCAATAAATATGGATGGAACCTGCACTGGAGAGCACGGCATTGGACAAGGAAAAAAACAATATTTAATTGATGAATTAGGACCAAGTGTAAATTTTATGAAAAGAATTAAGTCAACCTTTGACCCAAATAACATAATGAATCCTGGAAAAGTTTTTTGAGTGAGATTAAACATGAATAAAAATAATAATTGGTTGGGGCAAAGTTATAACTTCGAAAAAATACAAACTTGTATAAAAAAAATTAATGAAGTATTTGGTCAACAATTTTCTGATTCAAAAAGTATAAGGGAACAACATACACATACTATGACAATTCATAAATCTGAATTACCTGACGGAGTTTTATTTGTAGAAACAAAGGATGACATAGCTAAGGCAGTAAAGATTTGCAATGAATATGGTTGTCCAATTATACCTTTTGCTGTTGGCTCTTCTTTTGAAGGTCATCTAAATGCTCCATTTGGTGGATTATCAATTGATGTTAACAATATGAATCAAATTTTAGAAGTGCACCATGAAGATTTGACTGTGGTTGTTCAACCAGGTGTCACAAGAGAAGATTTAAATACACATTTAAGAGATACGGGTTTATTTTTTCCAATTGACCCAGGTTCAAATGCTTCTTTAGGAGGAATGACATCAACGAGAGCGTCTGGGACTAACGCAGTTAGATACGGCACAATGAAGGATAATGTAATCTCAATTGAAGCCGTTATGCCAAATGGTGAAATTATCAAAACGTCTAATCGAGCAAAAAAAAGTTCTGCTGGATATGACTTGACTAGATTAATGATTGGTTCAGAGGGAACACTTGGAATAATGACTGAAATTACTGTAAAATTGCATGGGATTCCTGAAAAAATAGCTGGAGGAAGAGTTAGTTTCCCTACTGTAAAAGAAGCTGCTGATGCTGTTATAATGACTATTCAATCAGGTATACCAGTAGCAAGAATTGAACTGTTAGATAAAAACCAAGTTAAATCGTGTAACAATTATTCTAAATTGGGTCTCCCTGAAGAACCTATGCTTTTAGTTGAATTTCATGGAAGTGAATCATCTGTTAAAGAACAATCTGAATTATTTGGAGAAATTGCATTGGACAATAATGGAAAAGATTATATCTGGACCGCTGATAATGAAGAAAGAAACAAACTATGGAAAGCACGACATGATGCTTACTGGGCAAACATGTCTTATAGACCTGGAACAGAGATGTATGCTACAGATGTTTGTGTACCTATTTCGAAACTTTCACAATGTATTGTTGAAACAATAGAAGACTTGGAAAACAATAATATTGTTGGACCATTAGCAGGGCACGCTGGTGATGGTAATTTTCATGTTTCGGTAATGATTGATATTAATAATAAAGAAGAGGTGTCTAAATTAGACCCTTTTTTAGATAGATTATCCAAAAGAGCAATAAGAATGGAAGGAACCTGCACTGGAGAACATGGTATTGGTCAAGGAAAAAGAAAATATATGTATAAAGAATTAGGTAATACGGTTGATTTAATGAAAGATATTAAAAAAGCTTTTGATCCAAATTTAATAATGAATCCTGGCAAATTGTTCCTATAATTCTAAGTTTTTAGTTTATTTATTATAACCAGATGGTAACTTTTGCAATTGCGTTTTTTTTGATGATAATTACTCCTGGTCCAGGTGTATTGTCACTTGCTGGTGCAGGGGCAGGTTTTGGTTGGAGACCTGGTCTTTTTTATTTACTTGGTTTGTTTATAGGAACAAATTCAGTAATGATATTAGTAATAACTGGTCTAAAAGGAATTTTGTTTGAAATTCCATTTGTAGAACCATTTTTTTTGATTATTTCACTGACATATTTAACTTGGATTGCTTGGAGGATCGCTTTTACTAATAATGAAACAGCTATCAAAAGTAATAAAAAAGAACCTAAATTTTTTGAGGCAATATTTTTACAACTAATTAACCCAAAAGCTTATTTAGTTAACGGTGTTTTATTTGCAGGGTTTCCATTTGAAAATTTCAATTTAAATCAAGAAATACTTACTAAGATAATTATCATAAACTTAGTTTGGATACCTGCTCACTTTTTTTGGCTATGGTTAGGAATTAGGCTAAGATCTTGGGGACTAGAAAGTGGAAAACAAAAAATAGTAAACAAATTTATGGGTTTAAGTTTATTTGTTGTTGTCATTTTAGCTGGTGTAAGTTCAATTTAACTTTTCTTGAACTAATTTGTAACGGCTCCTCCATCTATGTTATAGGATTGACCAGAAATATTTCTTCCTCCTTTGGATGATAGAAACAAAACCATTAAAGCTATTTCTTTAGGGTCATTTGCTAGACCTGTTGGTACGTTTCTCAAGTAATGCTCTAAAACTTGCTTTCGAGTTTTATTTTGTTCTGTGGCTCTGGTTTTAATGATTTTTTCTAAAATGTCAGTCAAAGTTACTCCAGGACATATTGAATTTACAGTGATACCATATTTACCTAATTGTTGCGCTGCTGTTTTGGTCATACTAATAACTGAACCTTTGCTGGCTGCATAAATAGCGTTTGAAACATCAACAAAACCCTTTGCTCCATTAGAGGACATATTGATGATTCTTCCGCCTGTTTTTTGTTTGATCATTTGTTTTGCTGCTTCTTGCATGCAAAAAAAAGTGCCTTTTGCATTTACATCAAAAATCCAATTCCAATCTTTTTCATTTAAATCTTCAATTTTAGCTGCCCTTGTAACACCTGCATTATTAACCATGACATCTAAAGAATTAAAGGTTTTAACAACTTCATTTACCATTTTTTTTATATCAAGCACGTTGGAGACATCTGTTTTTAAAGCAATAGCTTCGGATTTTTCATTACTTAAAAGTTGAATAGTTTGGTTTAAACCATCAAGATTTGTATCAGCGCAAGCAACGTTATATCCCTCTTTATTCATCTCAATTGCAATGGCTCTACCTATGCCACCTCCTGCGCCTGTAATACACACAGTTTTATTCTGATGTTTATTGTTGTCTTTCATTATTGAATAAAAGCTGGTTAAATTTAATATGTAGCTCTTCCTCCAGATATATCAAATACTCCTGCAGTGGTAAAACTGTTTTCTTTGCCAACTAGAAATGCAATTAAAGAAGCAATTTCTTCAACTTTAACAAATCTACCTCTTGGAATTTTTGATCTCATATATTCTATAAACTCTTCTGAAACTTGTTCAAGGATTCTTGTTTGAGCTGTGGCTGGAGTGATGCAATTCACAGCTATATCCTGATCAGCTGTTTCCTTTCCCAAGGATTTTGTCAACCCTATAACAGCCGCTTTGGAAGCTGAATATGCTGGAGCGTTTGGATTTCCTTCCTTACCTGCTATTGAAGCTATATTAACAATTCTTCCATAACCCGTTTCTCTCATATTTCTGACAACATGTTTATTGCAATAAAAAAGACCATTTACATTGACATTAAATACATTTAACCAATCTTCGGTAGGATAGTCCCAAACAGGATGAGTCGGTCCAGCAATGCCTGCACTACATACTAAAATATCAATTTTACCCATTTTTTTTAATGATTCTTGCGTTGTTTTTTCAACAATATTTTCGTTGGTTAAGTTAACTTTCAAAAAATGACAGTTTAGTCTTTCTGCAGATTCATTACCTAATTTTTCATCCATATCCCAAATCATTACTTCACATCCATCATTGATTAAACGTTCAGCTGTTGAAAATCCAATACCTTGAGCTCCACCTGTTATAACTGCTGTTTGACCATTAAAGTTTGTCATTATTTTTCCTTTTTTAAAAATTGTAATTTTAAATTATACTAAAATATGTTTTTTAATTTTATAATTTTATTTTGGGAAATACTATAATAAATTTTTAGAGTATTTAAATTAGAGGAGAAGATTTTTTGCATTTTACACTTCATATAATTATCGTTGGCTTGCTGTCATGTCTTGTCATGGATTTATGGCAAAGGGTTTTGAAATTAACTTATGGCATAAACCCCTCAGATTGGAAAATCATAGGCAGGTGGTTTATACAACTAATTTTAAAACAAAAAGTATATAATCCAAATATTGAAAATGAGAAACCTTATAAAAATGAATTATTGATAGGATGGATTTTTCATTATTTTGTTGGGATTATATACTCTATAGGTTTTTTTATACTTATGAAATTTTCTAATATTTTAGAAGCAAATTTAGTTGATGGTTTAATCTTTGGATTAGTTACATTAGTTATACCGTGGTTTTTTATGTTACCTGTTTTAGGAAAAGGCTTTTTAGCTTTAAACACTTCTCGACCGTTGTTTATTAGTTCTTTATCAATTTGGAGCCACGTTGCTATTGGTATAGCAATAGGTTTGTTTTTTAATTTGTTTGGTTATTAATTCTTAATAAAAGGTATTGAAAAATATGAAGGAAAGTAATTTAAGAGAACTGATTTGCGAGATTGGCAAATCTATGTTTGATAGGGGTTTGACACATGGTTCTACAGGAAATATTTCTGCATGTGATGAAGATGGGGATTTGCTTGTGACGCCAACCGAATCTTCTTTTGGTAGGTTAATTCCAGAAGATATAGTCAAGGTAAAGAAGTCAGGAGAAATAATAGGTAAAAAAAAACCAACGAAAGAACTTTTTCTTCATCGTGCATTTTATGAAAGTAACAATAGTGAAACTGGTGCAGTTTTTCATTTACACTCTACTCACTCAGTTGCCTACTCCATGTTGCCAGGTTTGGATGAAGATAACGTTTTTCCTTCATTAACACCATACGCAATTATGTTACTTGGGAAGGTAAAATTGCTACCATTTTATGTCCCAGGTGACCCTGCCTTGGGAGAAGAAATTAAAGGGATAGCTGGGAAAAGATCAGCCGTTTTATTAGCAAATCACGGACCAGTTGTTGCAGGTAAAAGTTTAGAATCAGCTGCAAATGCTATAGAAGAACTTGAAAACACTGCTAAATTGGCATTAATTTTAACTGGACAGAATCCGCGGTTACTTAATAATGAGAATGTAAATGATGTGATTAACAAATTTAAAATTAAATGGGATTAAATAAATGAAATATTCAGCAAACCTAGGTCTGCTTTGGACTGAATTAAAAATAGATCAAGCTATTCACCAAGCAAAAAAATATAATTTTGATGCTGTTGAACTTTGGTTTCCCTATAATGAAGATCCAAATGTTATTAAACAAGCATCTGATGAAACCAGTTTACCAATTCTTTGTTTGAACACAATTAAGGGAGATTTAGAAAAGGGCGAATTTGGATTATGTGCATTACCGGATAAAAAAACTGAAGCACAAGAAGGTATAAAAAATGCTGTTGATTATGCAGAGAAAATTGGATGTAAAAACATTCATCTTTTAGCTGGCAAGACCGACTTATCTGCAAAATGTCTTGTTACACTTATAGAAAATCTTAAATATGCCAGGGATCTATGTGAACCTAAAGGCATAGGTGTTTTAATTGAGCCAAAAAATAGAATAGATATTCCTAATTATTTTATTTCAACAATAGAACAAGCATGCGAAATTATAGACTTAGTGGATTCTAAAAATATAAAATTAATTTTTGATTTTTATCATATTCAAATTAATCAGGGTGATTTAATGAGAAAAATTAAAAATTATTTGTGTTTCATAGGACATATACAAATAGCCTCTCTCCCTCACAGGAATGAACCAATAGATGGTGAACTTAATTATAATTGGATTATTCCAGAAATAGATAAATTAGGATATTTAGGATATGTTGGTGCAGAATACAATCCAATAACCACTACAGATGAAGGTATCTCATGGTTAAAAGAATTTCAAAAACTATAAGGTTTAAATTTTTAAAATGAAAAATTTATTTGGACCGTATAAACTTAAAAATTCATCACTATGTTATGGAACAATGCAATTTGGTGATGGAGCAAATGAAAAAGACTCTCAAGAAATGTACGAAGCTTGCAGAAATATTGGTATTAATTTTTTTGATACAGCATACGTTTATACTGGAGGTAAATCAGAAGAAATTCTTGGCAAACTAATTAAGAATGAAAGAGAAGATTTAATTATTATTACCAAGGCAGGCTCAAAAGGGGGAGCTGAACCAGAAAACTTAAGATCTCAACTAGAGGAAAGTTTAATAAGACTGAAACAAGATTATGTAGATATTTTTTTTATACACCATTGGGACAATAATACTCCGTTAGAAAAAAGTCTGGAAGAGATTAATAGATTAAAGGATGAAAAAAAATTTTTTCATTTTGGTGTTTCAAATTTTTCTGCTTGGCAAATTATGAAATCTCAAATGATTTCAAAGATTAATAATTTTCCACAGATAGAGTTTTTGCAACCTATGTATAATATTGTTAAAAGGCAGGTAGAGGTGGAAATACTTCCCATGGCAATATCTGAAAAATTAAATGTAGTTAGTTACAGTCCTTTAGGTGGAGGATTTTTAACAGGTAAATACAACGTAAAATCTAAGAACAATCATAATATTGTTGGAAGACTAGATTATGATGAAAAGTATAAAAAAAGATATGGTCAAGAATGGATGAAAAAAGTAAGTGAAGATTTTATTAAATTATCTAAAAGATTAAACTATAACCCTATATCATTAGCAATAGCTTGGGTTGCTCATCATAAGGGGGTTACTTCTCCAATTGTTTCGGGAAGAAATATGAAACAATTACAACCATGTTTAGAATCTTTAAAAATTAAATTAGATGAAAAAATTTATAAACAGATTAATGAGTTAACACGCACACCACCTCCAGCAACTGATAGAATAGAAGAGGTAAATTAATATGAATAATAAGAAAATTTCAAATGAATTCTGGGAAGTATATTCTATTAAGTATGCTGAAAGAATTAATAGGACAAGGAAAGAGAGTTTTATTTTTGATGATCATTCAGATGAAAATCATGTCATAGATTACTATATCTGGGTTTTAAAATCAGGTGCTAAAACAATAGTAGTGGATACAGGGTATGATTATGAAGAGGCAAAAAGAAGACAAAGACCAATCTTAAGATCTCCTGCTGAAGCTTTGGACGCAATTAATATAAACGCTTCGGATGTAACAGATGTAATAATTACTCACCTTCACTATGATCATGCAGGTGGACTCAATGATTTTCCAAATGCATTATTTCATCTTCAAGAAACTGAAATGTCTTATGCTACAGGTCCATGTATGTGTCATGAAGTTATAAAAATGCCATTTACTGGAAAGCATGTTTGTCAGATGGTAGAAAATGTTTTTTCAGGTCGCGTTAAGTTTTATAAAGGTGATGGATATATTTTACCTGGTTTAACAGTTCATTTAATAGGAGGACATTCTAGAGGTCTTCAATCTGTTCGCGTAAAGACAGAAAAGGGTTATTTATGTCTAGCCTCTGATGCCAGTCATTTTTATGAAAATTTTTTGACAGGTAAACCTTTTCCGATTGTAATTGATCTTCAAGAAATGCTAGATGGGTTTGAAAAAATTAAAATTTTAGCATCATCTAATGATTTAGTCATTCCTGGTCATGATCCTTTAATAAAAGAATATTTTCCCATGGTTAATAGTTGTGAGTTTTCATGGAGGTTAGATAAGGGACCTATAAAACCAATCAATACTTGATCTGGCTTTCCATTTTTTTTCTATAACTTATAATTTCGTCATTGATATTAAACTCCACATCATTCCAAGTTATAATTTTATCTTCAAGGATGTCATTTTTTAATTTAAGCTTATTAGCAAGACCAATTGGAAGAGCGTTTAGTTTTATAGATTTTTCAGCTGGAATTAATTTTCCCCAAACGGTAGATCCTCCTTCTCCATCTAAAAAACTTCCATGTAATAATTTTTTCTTAGATGTGGCAACTACGTCGGCCAGAAAAGATTTGGTTTGACCGGTAGGTATTTTTAAAAGTGCTGCAGAAAAGATAGATGTGTTCAACTCCATTCCAATTAAATGGAAAGGTTTGTACATTGCGGAATATTCCCCAGTTTCATCTGTATTCATCCCGTATTGTTTAAAGCAAGAAGCTGCGTAATCGTTTGGAGCTTGTAATACAGCATAAACACCCCATCTCAAATCTCTATAGACTGGTTTTCCATCTCTATGAACAGAAGATACAACTTCGACTTGACCATCATATTTTAAAACACCATTTTTATTTTTTGGCTTTAAAGTTTTTGCCAATTCATCCATTCCGCAAGGAGTAAACAAAAGACCATCATCAGGAACGTGCATTTCTGATGCATTTGCAATTGCAGCCATTTCTAATGAAGACTTTGTTCCATCCAAAAAAGAATTAAACATCTTGGGGTTCATGCCAGCAATTTCAGCTTCCTCTTTGCTTAACCCATAATGATTCCATACGGTATCTGGAGTAGAAGCATGAAATTCCGGTAAATACTTTGTTCCTTTTCCAGCTGCTGTTACTTTAAAACCAGAAGCTCTTGCCCATTCGATAATTTCTATTGTCAATGCCGGCTGGTCTCCGTACGCCATTGAGTAAACAACATTTGCTGATTTAGCTTCTTTGTATAGGTATGCTCCAGCTAATACATCAGCCTCTACATTGACCATTACAACATGTTTTCCATGTTCAAAACATTTTTGTGCATGAAAAATACCATAACTGGGATGACCTGTAGCTTCTACAACAACATCAACATCATTTCTTTTAATAGCTTCTTCATAATTATCTAAAAAAATTGTATTCAAAATTAAATCTTCTGTCCAACCTACTTCACGACAAGATTGTTTTGCTTTATCAATATTTAAATCACAAATTGTTGAAACTGAAAGACCTTTGGTTGACGGAACCTGGCTAAGGAACATAGAGCCAAATTTACCAGCACCAATTAAGGCTACCCTAACGGTCTTATTATTTTCAATCAATTCATTTATTTTTAATTCCAAAAACATATTACTATTTATATATAGCTAAAAATTCATTTAAATCCTGGCTATTAAAACCTAACTCGTTCAAAAAAAAACTTTTTACAGATTGATACTTTTCTTTTATGAGGTTTTTTGCTGAATTTAGGTAAGAAATTTTAACCTTACCTAATGTGGATAACATTAATGGTGTAACTAGTTTTTCGGGATGTTTAACCGTATCTTTTTGTTCAGACACAGCTTCTTTAGATGAAAGTAAATCATTTGATAGCAGATAGTTTTCATCGATGAAGTTTTCTTCAACTTCACATAAAGATTGAACTAAGTAGCTTGCTATCCCAGTTCTATCTTTTCCAGCAGTGCAATGATATAAAATTGGTTGACCTTTAGAAGAAATTAAAATTTTAAAAAAATCTTTCCATACATTTTTATGATTTTCGATATATAGTTTATAGCTTTCTTCCATCACTTTTTCGTAATAAATGACATTATCTTTTTTGTCTTTGCATGCAGTCACCATCCTAGATAGTGTTTGTGCCGAAATACTAAGATTAATATATCTTTCTTTTAAATATGGGGACAAATTGTTAGGTGATTTTTTAATTTCCCTTGGGTCTCTGAAATCTATAACTTTGTAAATGTTTAAGTCATCCAATTTATTTCTTTCGGTTATACTAAGGTTACTTAACTTTGCAGATCTGAAAATTTTTCCAGATGACATGTTATGAATAGATGCGTCTCTAAAATTGCTAACGGTTTTAAAATCTAATGGCATTTTAAAATTTTATTCTGCTGCCGTTAAATTTTTGTTGATAAGATCAGTTAAACAATTGTCATCTAAAGCGTTGATAGGTTCAAAGTTTCTATGTGCTATCCATTCCTCTCTTTTAAAGGCTCTAATATGATTTTCAACATGACATAATGAAAGGTAAACTATAGATCTACCAAACGGTGAGATATTTGGAGGACTTGCATGAACAAGTAATGATGAAAACAATAGCATGCTGCCTGCTGGTCCAGTTGGGGCAACACATCCACCTCTATTTGCTAATTCAGTAACTTTTTCTCTACTAAGAGTCCATAAAGGATAGCTAGTCGTTTCGGTGTCATGGCCAGCTTCAACAACTCCTAATTTATGACTTCCAGGAATAAATAATAATGGGCCATTAGCAGCTGTAACATCATCTAAAAACACTGAAATATTCATAGCTCTTGGTTCAGGCATTTGATCATCTCTATGCCATACTCCAAAATCTTGATGCCATTGCCACACATCTCCATCAAATGCTGCTTTTGCATTTACTTTAAATTGGTGCATATAAACGTCACCACCAAGAATTTCTTTTACAGGATTTAATAATCTTGGATGTGCGCCAAGTCTTTTAAATGCCTCATTATAAGTATGCGCTGCGAACGCTGTTCTAGCAACACCACTTAATTCTCTAACAACTTCTTTTCTTTTTAAAGAATAGACTTTTTCAGATTCTTTTTTTAAAAGTTCAGCTTCAATTTTTGAAAAAACTTCTGGTAGGAAAATGTATCCTTCATCTTCAAATTGTTTTAGTTGTTCATTTGATAAATTCATAATTTTCTCTTATATAATTAAGTAATTATAATAATTTTTTTTCTAATAACAAATCAAGAAAATTTAATTAGTTTATTCTTTTTTGTTAGCATGTTAAAAAAAAGTAGGAGATGAAATTGACCTTAATATCACCATTAAATGAATTAAAAATTCCAATAGTTGGTTCCCCATTATTCTTAATTTCGAATCCAGATTTAGTTTTAGCACAATGTACAAATGGTGTTATGGGTTCTTTTCCTGCATTAAATGCAAGAGAAGAAGAGGGTGATCCAAATATGTTAGAAACTTGGTTAAAGAAAATTACAGAAGGTATTGACAGTCATAATCAAAAAAATCCCGATAACCCCGCAGCTCCTTATGCAGTTAATCATATTGTTCACAAATCTAATATTAGATTAGAAAAAGATATTGAAATATGTGCTAAATGGAAAGTTCCAGTCTGGATAACATCTCTTGGAGCAAGACCCGAAGTAAATCAAGTGGCACATGAAGTAAAAGGGATAGTTTTGCATGATATAATAAATAATTTTTTTGCCAAGAAAGCTATAGATAAAGGAGCAGATGGTTTAGTGGCAGTTGCGGCAGGTGCTGGGGGACATGCTGGGACATTGTCACCTTTTGCTCTAGTTCAAGAAATAAGAGAATGGTTTGATGGACCATTATTATTATCTGGAGCTATAGCTAATGGAGGTGCAGTTTTAGCTGCACAATCAATGGGAGCAGACTTTGCATACATAGGTTCAGCTTTTATTGCCACAGATGAAGCTAATGCAAACCAAAATTACAAAGAAATGATTGCCAAATCAAATGCAGATGACATTATTTACACAAATTTATTTACAGGTGTTCACGGTAATTATCTCAAGCCTTCAATAAAAGCTCAAGGTATGGATCCAGAGAATCTAGAAACAAGTGATTCGTCAAAAATGAATTTTAGTAGTGGAGCATCAAAACCAAAAAACTGGAAAGATATATGGGGATCTGGCCAAGGAATCTCAGCAGTTAAATCGGTTGGACCGGCTAAATTGTTAATTGAAAGATTAAAAGAAGAATATAAAGAATCAAAGAACAGAATTTTAAATAAATAATGATTGGGTCTAAATATGAGTGTTGTTAAATTTAAATATGAAGATGATATATGTTTGATTGAAGTAAATAATCCTCCTGTAAATGCTATTAGTTTAGAGGTAAGAAAAGATCTTTTGAACGCAGTAATAGATCTTGAGAACGACAAGAAAATAAAAGCCGTTGTAATATGTGCGCCCAATAGAACATTTCTTGCTGGTGCTGATATTCGTGAGTTTGGAAAGAATATTGATGGTCCTATTTTGTCAGATATTTGCAATCGACTAGAGAAATTAGACAAAATTGTTATAGCTTCTTTACATGGCACCCCATTAGGTGGAGGTTTAGAAGTTGCTATGTCATGTCATTATAGAGTTGCCACGCCTGATACAAAGGTTGGGCTACCAGAAGTATTGTTAGGAATTATTCCTGGTGCTGGAGGAACACAAAGGTTACCTAGATTAGCTGGAATATCTATTAGTCTAGAAATGATGTTGACTGGAAGACATGTTCCGGCTTCTGAAGCCATAGAAAATGGAATAATTGATGAAATAATTGATGATAAAGATACGGTTTTAAATGGAATAAAAGTGGCCAAAAAATTAATTGCTAATAAATCAAAACCAGTAGCAACATATCTTAGAAATGAAAAATTTATTAATTCTGAAGAAACAAAAATATCAATTAAAAAAATTAAAGATAAGTTTAAATCAAAGCACAAAAATTTATTTTCACCACAAGCTATTCTTCAAAGTGTTGAGGAAGGTTTAAAATTAACCTTTGAGCAAGCAATTAAAAATGAGAGGAAACTTTTTTCAGATTGTATTAAAAGTCCGCAAAGAGAGGGGTTAATACATTCATTCTTTTCAGAACGAGCAGTAAATAAAATTCCAGAATTAAAAAATGGAAAATCTAAATCAATCAATAAAATTGGTGTAATAGGTGGCGGAACAATGGGTACAGGAATATCTATGGCTGCATTGAATTCTGGATTTTCTGTTGTGATGATTGAACAAGACGAGCAAAGCATCAACAAAGCTCAAGAAAAAATTAATTCTACTTATGAACGAAGTGTAAGTTTGGGGAGAATATCAGCCAATGACAAACAAAGAATTTTGAGTAATTTTAAAGGTCTAACTGATTTAAATAGTCTTTCAGATAGAGATTTAATTATTGAAGCTGTTTTTGAAGAAATGGATGTTAAAAAAGAAGTTTTTAAAAAGTTAAATACTATATGCAAAAATGAGACTGTTTTAGCTTCAAATACAAGTTATTTAAATGTGAATGAAATTGCTGATGTTGTTACAAACCCAGAAAGAGTTATTGGTTTACATTTTTTTTCTCCTGCAAATATTATGAAACTGCTTGAGATTGTTGTAGCAGAAAAAACTTCTAATGATACAGTGGCAACTGCATTTTCCCTTGCAAAATCAATGAAAAAAATTCCAGTTCGCTCTGGAGTGTGTGATGGATTTATAGGAAATAGAATTTTATCAAAATATCTTGTTGCCACTTACCATATGGTTGAGGATGGAGCGAGTATATTTGATATCGATAGAGTAATTAGAGACTTTGGATGTGCAATGGGACCTTTTCAAGTGATTGATCTTGCGGGTGGAGATATAGGTTGGGCTACAAGAAAGAGAAAGGCTCACTCTAGACATAAAGATGACAGATATGTAGAAATACCTGATAGAGTCTGTGAGAAAGGCTGGTTTGGACAAAAAACCGGTAAAGGGTATTATTTGTACGGTAAAGATGTTCCATTTCTAACCCCAAATCCAGAAATAGATCAGATATGCAATGAGGAAAGAAAAAGGGCTGGTATAAATCAAAAAGAATTTAATGATCAAGAAATTATAGACAAATATATTTCTTCACTAGTATTAGAAGGGGTTAAAATATTAGAAGAAAAAATTTCTTTAAGGCCTTCTGATATAGACGTTGTTTACATAAATGGTTATGGCTTTCCAAGATGGAGAGGAGGTCCAATGAATTATGCAGATTCTATGGGGTTAGACAAAGTTTTAAATAATATTAAAAATTATGAAAAAGAAGACTCAAGATTTTGGAAATGTCCAGACCTTTTAACAAAACTTGTATCAGAAAATAAGTCTTTTAAAGATTTGAATTAAAATTACTTAGTTGGATCTTCATTAATTTGCACAATTAATTTGCCAAAATTTTTTCCATTTAATAGTCCTATGAAAGCTTCAGTTGCTTTTTCCAAACCCTCGACAAAGTCTTCTTTATATTTTAACTTTCCTTCTTTTATCCATTTTGACATTTCTTCGATTGATTCTTGCCTTTGATCATAATGGTCAAAAACTATAAACCCTTTATACATCATTCTTTTTGTTAGTAATTGTCTAAAGAGTAGGGGGAGACGATCTGGACCATCTAGCTTTAAGGAAGTTAAATTATAAAATGAAATTAATCCACAAACTGGAATTCTTGCAAAATCATTAAATAGTGGCATAACAGCATCAAAAGATGATCCTCCAACATTTTCCCAATATATATCTACACCATCTTTACATACTTCTTTTAAACTTTCTTTAAAGGATGGATCCTTATAATTAATACATTCATCGAATCCATAAACCTCTTTTGTGTATTCACATTTTTCATTATTGCCAGCAATACCGATAACTTTACATCCGTGAATTTTACCTATTTGTCCTACTGTACCGCCAACTGCACCCGAAGCTGCTGAAACAACTAAAGTTTCCCCCTTTTGAGGTTTGGCAAAATTTTTCATCCCAACATAAGCAGTAGTCCCTGGCATGCCAAGTACACCTATAGCGGTTGATAAAGGTGCCATGTTTGGATCGAGTAATCGCAATTTTTTTTCGTTAACTGTTGGATTATCTTGCCATCCAGTTCTACCTTCAACAAAATCACCTTCTTTGAATTTGCTAGAATTACTTTTAATCACCTGACTTACAGCACCTGCTTCCATTTCTTCTCCAATTTCCACAGCTTTGGCATAACTTTTGGCATCATTCATTCTACCTCTCATATATGGGTCAAGAGACATATAAATAGTTTTTATCAATACTTCATTTGATTCAGGTTCACGTATATTTTCTTCAATTAATTCAAAATCATCAAACTTAGGCTCACCTACAGGACGTTGTCTCAAAATAATTTTTTTGTTCATTTTTTACTCCTTGATATAATCGTTTTTATAAAGTTTTATTAAATATCTTTTTAATACTATCGATGAAATTAGAGATCCTAGACCTAAAGAAATAAATCCTGTTATCCAACCCATTGTATTATTCTCACCACCAAAAATATCTAAACATAATCCAACTATTGGACCACCTAAAGCCCCACCAAAAAATCCAATTATGGAATGTAAGGCCAATCTAGATCCTCGATCATCAGGACTTCCATTGACAACTGTACCAGTAGTTAAAGAACCAGAATCCATGATTATAAAAATATTATATATAAACAAAAATATTAAAGCTAACCATAAATTTAATAAAAATGTTATTGCTGTAATTATAGAAATAATAAAACATATTAAACCCATATTACTTACTACATAAGCTCTATTTTTACCTATACAAAATTGAGCCCCCCAAATTGAAGCAAATATACCTGTGAAGCCGATGATGGCAATAAAATTGGCTATAAAAATATTACTTAATTTTTCATCAAATTGGTAAGATAAAAAAACAATGCATGCAAATGTCCAGCTTCTAAATCCAAATAACTCATATGTGTGTCCACCGTATCCAAGTATATAAGGCATGGCATGTTTATTTTTTGTAACACGCCAAATAGATTTAAAAATTTTACTGAAACCATCAAATTTAGAGGTTGATCTTTTTTCTATTTCACCTCCAGAAAATAAAAGAATTGGAATGCCACTAAAAACTTGTATTACACCAACAAACAAAAAACTATTTTCCCATGATAGATTATAATCTTTTAATATCCCTAAAATAAAAAATGAAAAAGCAATACCTAATCCAAAGAAAGCCGTGTAAACTGAAACATATTTTTCTTTCCCTTTTTTGTCTAATCTAGCATTAAGTATTTGTAATCCCGGCATGTAGGTTCCAGCAAAACCAGCTCCCACTAAAGACCATAAAAAAAATGCTGAAAGAAAATTATAACTTAATAATGAAAATAAAATCAAACCCAATGCACCTATAAGAGATGATAAAAAATATAATTTTCTTGCATCGTAATTATCTGTAAGCCCAACTAAGAATGGTGTTGCAACAACATAACCAAGAAAAAAAGATCCACTTATCCATCCCGCTTCACTGTTGGTTAAGAACCACTCTTTTTGAAGATCGACTAAATATATTGGCCAAGCTGCAAAACCTGCCATAGAAAACATTTGACAAATGCAAGTTAGAAAAACTATGAAACGCATATTTTTAAATACAATTTTTAAATTAAAAAATATACTTTTATTTAATAACTTTATTTACTAAAGTAATTAAAATTAATTAGGCCTAAAATAATCGTGACAACTTTAAATCAAATAACGAATCCAAAATCTATTGCTATTGTTGGAGCTTCAGATGACAAAAATAGGATTGGTGGAAGACCTCTTTCTCATATGATTGAGCAAAATTTTGAGGGAACAGTTTATCCAGTAAATCCAAACAGAGAAATGGTTCAAGGACTAAAATCATATTCAAACTTACAAGATATACCGGGCGATTTAGATTTTGTTTTAATTGCTGTTCCAGCTAAATTTGTTGTTAACGTTATTCAGGACGCTGTAAAAAAAAATGCTAGAACGGCATTAATTTTTTCTTCTGGGTTTTCAGAAATTGGCGGTGAGGGTGAGCTTTATCAACAGAAAATTCGAAAAATTTGTCATCAATCAAACCTAAGGGTTATAGGACCAAATTGTTTGGGTCTGTTTAATTCTCAATCTAGGTTTTATCCAACTTTTACATCTACGATTGATAGGGCAACCCCTATACCAGGGGACATTTCCATAGCAAGTCAATCAGGCGCCTATGGAAGTCATATTTACATGGTGTCTCATCAAAGAGGTTTAGGCATAAGGTATTGGATAACTACAGGTAATGAAGTTGATTTATCTGTTGGAGAAGCTATTCAGCTTTTAGCGGAAGATGACAATGTACACACCATAATGGCATATGTAGAGAGCGTCAAAAATGGTGTCCAATTTGTCAATGCCTTAGAAACTGCAAGACAGAAAAAAAAGCCAGTAATTTTGATGAAGGTCGGTAGATCAGATGTTGGTGCAGCGGCAGCAAATTCACATACTGCTTCTTTAGCTGGAGAAGATGCTATTTACGAGGAAGTAATTAGAGCACATGGTGCTTATAGAGTAAGAAGTACAGAAGAAATGTTAGATGTTGCTTATGCTACAAAACCGAAAATTTATCCAATAGGAAAAAATTTAGGTATTGTAACAATATCTGGAGGTGGCGGAGTGTTAATGGCAGATGCAGCATCAGATGTAGGTTTGAAAGTAGGTGCAATGCCAAAAGGGGCTCAAAAAGAATTAAAAGAAATTGTTCCATTTGCTTCACCTATGAATCCAGTTGATGTAACTGCACAATTTTTTAATGATTTATCTATTGTACCAAAGTTCATTGATTTAATGTTATCTCAAGGTGGTTATGATGGGATTATTGGTTTTTGGACTTCTGTAGCAGGTTCACCAAAAATGTCACAACCTCTTTTAGATGCACTAAAACAGGTTATGACCAATTATTCTGAAAAAATATTTATAAACTCGATGGTTGCCTCTAATGACATTGTCAAACATTATGAAAAAGAAGGTTTTTTATCTATTGAAGATCCCACAAGAGCAGTTGTTTCTATGGCAGCGTTAATGTTTTTTGGTGAAAAGTTTAATGAAAAAAATGAAAAAATAGAGATACAACCTCCATCAAAAATAAATATTCCAAGAAGAAAGCTTAATGAGATTGAATGTGCTGAAATTTTAGAAAAATTTGGCATTAATTTGAATAAAGGAAAGTTAATTAATAACGTTAAAGAAATAAAAAATCTTTATAAAGATATAGAAGATGGATATGTAATGAAAGTCGTTTCAAAAGATATTCAACATAAGACAGAAGTTGGAGGTATTGCAATAAACATAAAAAGTTTAATTGAGGCAGAAACAAAATATGATGAAATAATTAAAAATGTTAAATCGAAATCTCCTAAAGCATTAATTGAGGGAGTAATGATTTCTCCTATGATCAAAGGTGGAGTTGAGACAATTTTGGGTGCAAAAGTTGATCCGGTATTTGGACCAGTGGTCATGTTTGGATTGGGAGGAATTTACACAGAAGTTTTAAAAGATATAAGTTTTGCAGAAGCTCCATTGAATAAAAAAATTGCAATAAAAATGATTTCTCGATTAAAAAGTGCAAAAATGTTTGAAGGTTCTAGAGGTTTAAAATTAAATCTAGATCATTTATTAGATAATATAGTTAAATTATCTGAATTTATTTACATTTGTAAAGATATTGTAAAAGAGGTTGAGATGAATCCTCTTGTAATTAGAGAAGATATGGTTATTGGATTAGATGCCTTAATAATACCAAATGAAGAAGGAGAAAAAAATGCCTGAAATTTTAAAGGATACTATTGGTCCTCAAAAACAATTTCATGAATTTTTAGCTGAGGGTAAATTTAAGATTCAAAGGAGTAATGTAACAGGTGAATTTTTTTTTCATCCAAGGATAGCTTTTCCAGGAACTGGAGATAGAGATTTAGAGTGGGTAGAAGTTAGTGGAAATGGCATTGTTCATAGCACTTCATGTAATAGAAGATTACCAGAAAAAGGCGGCGATTTCAATTTGTCCATAATTGAATTAGATGAAGGACCAAAGTTGATGTCAAAAGTTGTCGGCATAGAGCCTGATAAAGTCGAAGTAGGGGACAAAGTCAAGGCTAGAATCGTAGAATTAAAAGGTGAGCCTAATATAATTTTTGACTTAATTAAGGATTAATTAAATGGATATTAATGAAATAAGAGCAAAAACAGCTGTGGTGGGTTTGGCAGAGACTGGTTGTGGGTTAGCTCCTGGTTGGAATGCAATGGAATTAATGGCAACAGCTGTATATGATGCAATAGATGATGCAGGATTAAGCATTCAAGAAGTTGATGGATTGTTTGCAGCAACGGCTTTTCATTCAATGGCAGCGATGTCTTTGTCTGAATACTTGGGAATTAGACCAAAGTTTGCAGATGGCTCAAACATAGGTGGTTCTAGTTTTCTAGCCCATATATTGACTGCGGCAATCGCATTAGATGCTGGATTAATAAATGTTGCCGTAATTGCTTATGGATCTAACCAAAGAAGTGCTGGTGGATTTAAAACCATTTCAGAAGCGATGCCTTTTGAGGCTCAGTATGATCCACGAATGCCAGTGTCTGCCTATGCTTTAGCTGCAAAAAGATATATGTATGAATTTAATGCTAGCAGAGAGCATTTGGCGCAAGTTGCAATAGCTGCTAGGGAATGGGCATTACTTAATCCAAGAGCTTACATGCATGAAAAAGGTCCATTAACAACTGAAGAAATACTTTCTGCAAGACCTATCGTAGACCCCTTAGGTAAATTAGATTGTTGTTTAGTAACTGATGGCGCTGCAGCGATAGTAATGACAAGATCTGACAAAGCTAAAGATACTAAAAACACCCCAATTTATTTGCTAGGAGCAGCAATGGAGCATCATCATAGAATGATTTCAGAAATGCCAAATTTTACTACTACCTCTGCTACAGATAGTGGGAAAAGAGCGTTTGAGATGGCAGGATATAAATATTCTGACATGGATACAGTTCAGCTCTATGATGCTTTTACTATAAACACTATTTTATTTCTTGAAGACCTAGGTTTTTGTAAAAAAGGTGAAGGAAAAGATTTAATAAATGGAATAAATCCGGGTGGATCTTTGCCAGTAAATACTAATGGAGGTGGTTTATCGTGTGTACATCCTGGAATGTATGGTTTATTTGTTACTCTTGAAGCTCTCAGGCAATTAAGAAATTCAGCTGGAGACAATGTTGGCGTTAGAAAAGATGGTGGGTGGATTGAAAATGCTAAAATTTCTTTGGCTCATGGAAATGGTGGAGTTTTATCTAGTCAGGTAACTAACATTTGGGGATTAGAAGAAACTATTTGATCAAGGGTTTAAAATCACTTTACCCTTGGTACCTCTGTTTAAAATTTTAGTTAATGCGGTAGCAGCGTTTTGAAGCGCAAACTTTTCTTCAATTTTTGGTATGATTAGACCTTTCTCATGCCATTGAAATAATTCTTTCATATTTTCTTGAAAATCTTTTTTGTTATTTCTTGTGAAAGCTCCCCAAAAAACTCCAATCACATTGAATTCTTTAACCAGAGCTAAATTAACTGGGAATTTAGGTATCTCGCCTGAAGCAAAACCTATAACAAGTATCCTTCCATATCTGGCAAGGGCTCTAGAAGATGTTTCAAATAATGAACCTCCAACTGGATCAAAAATAATATCAACACCTTTTCCATTGGTGATTTTCTTCAAATTGTCTTTTAAATTTTCGTAACCAATAGAAATATCAGCACCTAATTTTTCAGTGAAATCTTGTTTTTCTTTTGAGGAAGATGCAGCAATGACTTTAGCACCATAGATTTTTCCAATTTGTATAGCTGCAATGCCAGTCGATCCTGATGCTCCTAAAACTACTAGAGTTTCTCCATTTTTTATTTTTGCTCTTTGTTTTAAGGCATAATGTGATGTTCCATAAGCGCATAACAAGGCGCATGCTTCATCATGACTCATTGAATCGGGCAACTTGTAAATTGATTGTTTATTAACTTTTGTTATTTCTGCATAGCCTCCTAATTGAGTAAGACCTGCAACTCTATCTCCAATATCAAATTCTTTAACATTTAAACCTATGGAACAAATTTCTCCAGATACTTCCATTCCAGGAATGAAAGGGGTTTCTGGTTTGTGCTGATATTTTCCTTGAACAAGGAGGCCATCTGGAAAGTTAACCCCACATGACTCAACTTTAATAATCACATCGTCTGGATCATTAATTTTAGGTGTTTCTGATTCCTTATATATTAAGTTTTCCAGAGGACCATAATCGTCGCATATTATAGCTTTCATAATTCAAAGTTAAGGAAATACGAGGGAAATTGTTTCAGCTATATATGCAGGTTTTTTAACATCTTTTATTTCCATTTCATATAGGTTTATCACTCTATAGCCACCATTTTCCATTAGATTTACTTTAATTATTTTTCTATTTAATCTAACCAATGAATCTACTTTGACAGGATTAATATATCTTACTTTGTCTGATCCATAATTCAAAGTTCTGCTGGAGTTATTTATTTTTGCGGTTTGTGAAGAAAGCAAAGGTATCAGAGATAGCATATAATAACCATGTGCAATCGTCTTTCCTTCCGGCATTTCTTTCTTTGCTCTTTCAACGTCTACATGGATCCACTGGAAGTCACCAGTTGCCTCAGCAAAAATATTTATTTTTTCCTGAGTAACTTCGTACCAATCACTTGGAGTTAAAGGTGTATTTAGATATTTTTCAATTTCATGGGGACTATTAATTTCAATCATGTTTTAGACTAACTTAAATGTATTTGTACATATAATGGGATCGTTCAGAAGTATGTTGTCTTACTTCAGTACTCCATCTTCCTTTTTCCACAGCAATTCCCCATTCTGGGCTATTAACAACTTCTGGGCTGTCAATTTCATATAAAGCAACAAAGTTTTGAGAAGGTCCATCCATATTTTTGGTTTCGCCACCAATAGAAAATTTAAAAGGTTCGCCTTTAGTGCGTGTAACTTTATTAACACCTGGGACTTCTAGAAGGTAAGGAATATGCTCGTTATCGTAAACATCATTAAATAAGTCTTCATAATCTCGTTTAACATTCATTGAAACAATAAATAGATATCTTGAATTACTCATAATTTTCTCATGTAATAGTTATAATTATAACTTTAAAATAAATTAAAAATTAAATCAAAACTTCTTTGAATTTAAATATTAAAATTGATTTGTTGTTAATTGAAAATATTTCAATTAGAATTTATTAATGCCGTATAAAAAGAAATTAGAATTAGAAGGGGTGATTCCTGCCACATTAATATCATTTAATGAAGACCTTTCTATTGACGAACAAGAAAGTAGGAAGCACATAAGTTTTTGTGCTGGCACAAAAGGTATCTCTGCAATCACCGTAAATGGACATTCTTCAGAAATACACGCTTGTAATATAGAAGAACAAAAGAGAATATTAAACTTTTCATTAGATGAAGTTGGAGATAATGTTCCAATAGTTAATGGTGTGTATTCTGATGGAAGTATTGAAGCAGCTAAGATAGCTAAGATGTCAGATGAATTAGGAGCTTCAGCTCTTTTATGTTTTCCTCCACAAAGCATGTCAATGGGTGGCCATTTGAGACCGGAAATGGCTGTAGAACATTTTAAAAGAATTGCTGACGTTACTGACTTACCACTTATATGTTTTAATTATCCGGCGGCTGGAAATTTGTCATATCCTTTTGACACACTTTTAAAACTTTTTGAAGAAGTTGGTTCAATTAAAGCTATTAAAGATTGGTGCAATGACCCTATGTTACATGAGAAGCACATTAGGGTTTTCCAAAATTTAAATAGACCTGTAAATGTTTTGACAACTCATAGTTCTTGGTTAATGTCTTCTCTCGTGATGGGAGCAAAAGGTTTGTTATCTGGAGCAGGTAGTGTTATCGCGGATTTACAGGTTGAGTTGTTCAATACAATTAAATCTAACGATCTTTCAAATGCAAAAAAGATAAATGACTCAATTTTTCCTTTAGTTCAATTGTTTTACAAGCAACCATTTTTAGACATGCATAATAGAATGAAAGAAACGCTTGTATTACTAAAAAGAATGGACAAAGCTTTTGTTAGGCCACCATTAATGAAGTTACCAGTTGAAGAAATAGAATCTTTAAGGACTGTGATTAAGAAAATAGATTTATCAGAAAATTATAAATTTATTGATGCTGCTGAATAACTTTTTGCATCTAAATCATTATATAAAAAAATTAATTCATGAAATTTTTTCGAAGCAAGATAGATAGCAAGCAAGTTGAGGATTTAAAAGATCAAATCTTAAATGGAAGAATAATAGATTGGAGTCCTGTATCAAATAAAAATGCTGGTATAAAATTTGAAGATTTGAAATATATTTTAAAATATTGGAGAAATAAATTTGATTGGAAAAAACAAGAAAAAGATCTCAATAGTTTTGTTCAATACAAAACCAAAATTGATAATACAGAAGTTCACTTTTTACATATAAAATCTAATTTTAAAAACGCAGTACCATTAATGTTAATTCATGGGTGGCCTGGATCGATTTTTGAATTTTTAGACCTTATTCCTTTGTTAACAAATCCTAAAACTGAGAACAAGAAATCAATGATACCTTTTGATCTAATAATTCCTTCATTGCCTAATGTAGGCTATTCTTTTTCTATTGATCAAAAACCCCAAGATTTAAAACAAATCTCATCCATTTTTATCAAACTTATGAAACAAATTGGCTATAAAAACTATTTTGTTCAAGGAGGTGATTTAGGTTCATTTATTGCCTCTATAATGGCAATAAAAGATCCTAAAAATATTCTTGGTATACATATTAACTTTCTGCCGTTACCAAGAGGTCTTGATAAAACTCCAAATAATAAGCTTGAGGAGCAGTTCTATATTAAACTTAAAAATTGGATGCATTTTGAAACAGGTTATCAAGCAATTCAAGGCACAAAACCATTTACAATCGCTCATGCTCTTAACTCCTCTCCAATTGCACTTTGTTCGTATATCTCTGAAAAATTTTTTGCTTGGACAGATAATAAAGGGAAATTGTTTGAAACAATTAATATTGACAGAATGCTTGCAAATATATCCTTGTACTGGTTTTCGGGATGTATAGGTGCATCATTTTGGCCTTACTATATACGTCATAAGACTGATTGGCCTATAGATAAGGATCATCCTATATTAGTTCCAATGGGGTATAGTGAATTCCCAAAAGAACTTTTTTCTCCACCTAAAACTTTAGCTGACCAATTTTATAAAAATATCATTTTTTGGCAAAAACATGATAAAGGTGGACATTTCGCTGCGATGGAGCAGCCAGAAATTTTAGCTTCAGATATAAACAGTTTCGTAAAAAAAATAATGTGATCAGTGATTTGAATTTTCGAAAAGGTTTTTTATTTTTTCTCGAAACTCATTGTCAACTGTAAAATAATGTCCATCTTCTTCATGTATGGTAGTTCCTGTAAAATGAAAGTATAAAATATGATTATAAAACTCATTAATATTTTTTATTGGAAAATTTTTACCATAATTATCTTTTATTATATTTTTGTTCATTTTACATTACATTAGAAATAAATTTGCAATTGGTCCTAAGATCAGCAACTCAGTTTCAATAAACCTTTGAATAGTTTTTATTTATTCAGATCTTTCAATAGCTTTTACTATAGTTTTTAATCCTATTTTTCTTACCAAATCTCTTTTATATTTTGCCGATGTGTGCTGATTATCCAAAATATCTATGTTACATGAAAACTCATTGAGTTTGTCGTCTAAGTTAATATGTTTTTTATTTTCCCATTCTGTTGCTATAGGTTTGCCTGAGACTCCTCCAACAGCAAACCTAATTTTATCTTTGTTTATTACAGCAGCAAATGATGCTATGGCAAAATCACCAAATTTTTCTGAAATTTCTTTAAAGGCATAGCCAGTTTTTTTTTGGGAAGCAGGAAACTCTATTTCAGTAGCTATTTCGTTTGGTTCTTTTGTTGTAATCAACGGACCAAGGTAAAAGTCAGAGGCATTAACTTTACGTTTTCTTAATTTGTTTCTTAGAGTAATTTTACCTTTTAACGCTAAAAAACAAAGTGGTAATTCTGATGTAGGATCACCATGACATATTGAACCGATAACTGTACCTCTTGCCCTATGTTGCATGTGTCCAACAAATGAAATTGCTTCTGAAAGTAAAGGTAAATCGTGTTGTGTGTTTTTTCTTTTTTCTAAATCAAGTTGTCGGTAAGTAGGTCCAATAAAAATAGATTTATTTTTAGAAATTATATATGAGCTATTTTTTAAAAAGTTAATGTCAATTATAATTTTGGGCTTTATCAATCTCATATTCAACATTGATACTATTGATTGTCCTCCTGCAATAATTTGTGCATCATCGCCATAATCATTAAGAATTGATAAAGCTTCATCGATTGTTTTAACTTGGACGTAATCAAATGGAGGGGGTTTCATTAATTATACCTAATTTAATTTTAATATAGTTTAGCATTGAAGTTTTCTTTGGCTTTTTTATTTTTAAAAAAGAATTAAAAAATTGATTTATAATTATTTTAGATGCTGAATTTAATAATCTGTTTCCTACTATTGATATTTTTCCATTTACATTAGCGGCATATGAGTAAGAAATATTTATTTTACTACCAACTTCTGTCAAATTTAAAGAACCTTCTCCATTTCCACGACCAAGTTTTCCTAAAGCTTTTCCCTTTAATGTTAATGATTTTTCATTTTTTATATTTGTTAATTCAACAACAAATTTGTATTCACCTTTTATTGGACCAATCTTTATATTTATAATGCCTAAATAAGTATTCTTTTTAATTAATTTAATATTTTTACATCCAGGAATAATATCTTTAAGAGATTTTACATCTAACAAATTTTTCCAAAGGATACTTTTATTCATATTTATTAAAACATTATCTGAACCCGAAATCGGATAATCAGTTTTTAAGGACAAATTTTTATTTACAAATTTTGGTTTAATTTCTTTTTCTTTAAGATTTAAATAATTATGAATTTTTGATTTAGTTAGTGGTAGTGTTACGTTGTTTAAACCTGTTGCATCTGAAAAGGCATTTGCTATTGCGACCGGAGTAGACATACAATTGCCTTCTCCTAGACCTTTTGAACCAAGTGGTGTAAGTGGGCTAGGAGTCTCAATGTGTATAATCTCGGGTTGATTTATTTCTTTGCTTGAGGGTAATAGATAATCTTGAAATGAACCTGACAAAAACGAACCATCTTTTTCATATCTAAATTCTTCTATAGTTGATGCTCCAACCGCATGAGCATAAGCTCCATAAATTTGTCCATCTGCAAGTAAAGGATTAAGAATTTTGCCAGCATCATGTCCTGTTATATATTTGTCTATTTTCATAGAAGATGTGCTTGGATCAATTTCTATTCCGCATACATCGAACACGAACCCGTATACAAGTGATCCATTTATTTCATCTTTCTCATTTGGAGGTTTTATTTCTTCATCTGACCAAAAGGCTACTTCTCGTAATCCTTGTTCCATTTCTTCTGGAATTTCACCTGGTGACCAATGAGATATTCCAGCTAACCGTTTAAATGATATATTATTCTGAGAATTATTTTTATCTGATATTCTTCCATCTATAAATTTGATATTCTCTGACTTACAATTTAGTTTGGAAGAAGCAATTTTAATAAGTCTTTTTTTTAATTTTTTTGCTGCTATAGATGTAGTTCCTGCGACTGCACCTGCAAAACGACTAGAATAATTTCCAGCAGCAATTGACCATGGATCCTTTTGTGTATCTAAGGTAGTGTTAACTATTATATCATTAGGGTTTAATGAAAAAATATCTGCTACTACTTGGCTAAGAACAGTTTTGTGACCTTGACCCTGTGGAATGCTATCACACGAAACATAAACACTTCCAGTTGGTCCAATAGAGACTGAAGATGATGCTAAAGCTCCTCCTTTATGACCAGATTTTTCTCGTTCTATGTAGGGAAGAGCTGTAGTGATATAGCCCATATTAGAAATTGAAGGTTCAATAATTGCTGAATATCCAATTCCATATAACATACCTTTTTTTAAGGATTGTTTTTTTTGATTTAATATTTTTTTGTATGTATCTGATTTTTTAACTTTTTCTATTAATTTTTTATAATTTCCAGAATCTAAAATGGCTCCCGCAGGAGATTTATATGGAAATTGATCCTTATTTAAAATATTTTTTGTAATGACATCTAAGTGATCAAGTTTTAGTTCATCTGCAATTTTTTTTATTAATCTCTCAAGTGCAAAATAATGTTGAGGTCCTCCAAAACCTCTATTTAAACCACTTGGAGTTTTGTTTGTGACAATTACTCTGTTTCTACAACTAATATTCTTTACTATATAGGGACCACTTAAATTGCCATGCATTCTATATAATGAAGCTGGTTCTGGAGCTCTTAAATAAGCCCCTACATCATCTACTTGATCATAGTCAATTGCATTTATTAAACCATCATTTGAAACTGATGCTTTTATCTTGGTCAAACGACCAGTAGCTGAAGAAGCTGCTGTTAGATGTTCTATTCTATCTTCAATCCAAACTATATTTTTTTTTGTTATTTTTGATGCCAAACTAGTTAAAATTATCATAGGCATAATTGCTTGTTTTATTCCAAAACTTCCACCTGAATCATTAATTGATATTAATCTTAATTTACCTTCATCAGTTTTTAGAGCTCTTGATAAAACAGAATGAAGGCTATAAGGTCCTTGAAAATTAGATTGTACTGTATAAGTTTCATCATCATGGTCATAATAGCTATGAACAACAAAACCTTCCAAAGGGGTACAGCTATTTCTAGGGTAGGTGATTTCTATTGCCACTTGTTTAGATGAATTATTAAAATATTTTTTTGGGTTTCCATATTCAAAGTATCTATCACTAACAACATTACTTTTTGTAACAGTATGAACAAATGTTGATTTTGTTTTAATAGCTTCCTTAATATCTATAATTGGTTTGTCTATAGAATATTCAACTTCAATCAAATCAATTGCATCTTCTGCTATGTATCTGTTTTCTGCTAGGATTAATGCGATTGGTTCCCCTACGTACTTTACTTGATCAATTGCACAACACCATGATTGAAAATCAGTTCTAATAACTGATAAAAGGGGGTTTGATATTTTGCTAAAATCTCTTCCAGTTAATATTGAATGGACACCTTCTAAATTAATTGCGTTTTCTAAATTTATTTTTTTTATTATTGCTGATGCATGATCAGATCTTAAAACAGCAACGTGAAGTGAATCTGTTGGAATCGCCAGGTCAGCACCGAATTGTCCTTTTCCACTAATTAATTTATCATCTTCTTTTCTATGAACATTACTTCCGACATAACAGTTTGCAACTTTAACGGTATCCATTGTTTTTTAAGATCCAGTGTATTTAGGGTTTCTTTTTTCAGAAAAACTTTCTACACCCTCCTTAAAGTCATTTGAACTTCTTAGTCGACCGTATGCTTCACCCTCTAATTCAATAGAAGTATGTAATGTAGAGTTTTGAGTAGAATTTAATACTGACTTTATTGTTCTTTGCGCAAGTGGTGAAACATTAATTAATTCATCAACTAAGCTTTGAGTGCTTTTGTCAAGATTTTCTTTTTTAACTACCTCACAGGCTATCCCTAAATTGAATGCTTCTTCACCTGATAATCTTTTGCCTCTCATGATAATATTTTTTGACCTAGATATACCAATCATTTTTGCCAGTCTTGCGGAACCACCAGACCCAGGTATCATACCTATTTTCATTTCGGGTAATGATAATTGAGAATCAAAAGTAACAATTCTAAAATCACACGCGAGTGCAAACTCAAAACCAACACCAAAACAGTAACCTTGTATGGCCGCAATAACTGGTTTTTTTAATTTTTCTGGTGTCATTACATTTTGCGCTAGCAAAGTAAGATCCTCAGGCGTTTCTTCCATAAAACCAGATATGTTTCCTCCAGAAGAAAAATTGTCTCCATCTGATCTTAATACAATTACCCGAACATCATCATTTTGGTCCAATTCTATTAATAATTTGGCCATTTCTGACCTCTGAGAAAACAAAACTACGTTTAGAGGTGGTCTAGAAAGCACTAAGTCTGCTCTCTTTTTTTCCTTATTTATTTCTAATCTAAATCCATCAAATTTTTGAACTTTCAAAAAAAATCTCCATACCAACTTCTACGAATTAATTATTCAGCAGCTTTATTAGTTTTGTTAGGAATATCGTATTTATCCATTACCTTATCGACAACTGACTCAAAATCTTCCCAAGGTGTTTCTCTGAAGTTATGGTTTCTTATTATAAAGGACGCTCCCGCATAAAACTTTTCATATTGAAGCTGTCTTCCTGCAAACTCTGATCCAACTACATCCCAGGCTAATTTAAAAAGTTTCATTCTATTAATTGCATTCATTTGCGGGGTTTGAAAGTATTTTTCAAAATCTTCAATAAGTTCTTTATTATTCATTACTTTAACACTAGCAGGCATTTGAAAAACTCCACCGCCACATAAGGTTCTTAATTCATCAATAATCATTGAGTAATTATCTGTACAAAAATTTAATGCAGCATACATTATTCTTCTATTAAAAGTTTTGTAATTTTTAGGCCAATCTTCAGCTTTTTCAATTTGACCAAAAATCATTCCAGATAATGTTGCTTCTAATGCTGACATCTTACCTAAAGTTTCTCTAACTGCTGGCACTTCATCTGCTCCTGTAGCTTTTGCAACTTTTGAACATAAACCAACTATTAACTCCATTTTTGACCAGTATCGCACATTTGATTGATGGTTGCCGTAACAGTGTGCTGGTGTTTTGAAATAAATTTCTCTAGCTTGAATAGCATCGTTCATTACAAAAACTTTTTCCCATGGAACTAAAACATTATCACACATAACCAACACATCAGTTTCATCCTGGTTCCAAGATAAAGGTGCGTCAAATTGATTGTCATAATGATTTGATAAAGGTTGCCTCATCCATAGAGTTAGACCTTCAACATTACAGGGTATAGTACAAGTTATTGATTGTTTAACTTGATCTGGGGCTAAGGGTATTAAATTTCCAATCCAAATTTCATTGGCAAAAACAGCACTGGTAGCAAGCATTTTCATTCCCGAAATGACAACACCTTTATCATTTTCATCTACTACAGACAATGTAGGTATTGGTAAATTTCTTTTTTGATAGAATTCAGGGTTTCTTGCAGCTTGAGGAGGAACAACCGCATATGAAGCAAAAATATCATTATTTTTCATATGTTGATAATAGTTTAAAAGGTTTTCACTGAATTTATAATTATCATTATTAAAAATTTCAGGGCTAGTGGACATTCCAGTAACAAAACTTGCTACATGATCCATTGAACGACCCATCATTCCACTTGTATGATCAGCTATAATTTTATGGGCTTTAGAACGTTTCCTCAAGTCGTTCTTGTTTTTTGCTTGAATAAACCAAGTAGAGTATTCTTCGCCGTTTTCTTTGTAAGTCAAATCCTCTTTAAATTCAGTTTGATGTTTTAGGTCATAAAGTTGAGAAACTGTTCGCGCAGCCCTTGAAAAAGCAGGGTGTTTGGTGACATCCTTTATTTTTTCATCACCTATATATACAGTTCTACCATCACGTATTTGTTCAAGATGTTCTTTGCCGGTTTTAATCATAACTAGAAATTTTTGTCACTTTTATAGTAATGTAGTTCAAATAATGTGCATCCATTGTCGGATTTAAATGGTCCGTGGTAGACACCTGGAGGTCTACATGCAAATGTAGATTTATCAAATTTTTTACCACCGTTACCATTTTTATCATTTCCAACTATGAGATCACCTTTTACGAGAAAAACTTCTTCCCAATGATCATGGACAAATGGTTTTGTAGTATAAACGCCAGGATCAAATCTTAATAACCTTGATCTGCTGCCTGTCTTTTCTTCTTCATTTAAATCAGATGCAAGTATTTTTTGCTTTATTCCTGAAGGATAACCTGATGGTGTTTCCCAACCATCAGTGTCAGAAACAAATTCAAATTCTATATGTGGTTTATTTTTCATGCTTTGATAATGGTATAATTAGTTAAAATTGTCTAGTTCATATTCGCCTGAAACAATTTTCCTTCTTAAAATTTTTCCAGTAGGTGATTTAGGTATTTCTTTAATAAAAAAATATGAACGAGGTCTTTTGAAATTTGAAAGTGTTGATTTTTTGCAATGTTCATCAAGAGATTTTGTATCAATTTTAGAATCACTTTTAATAAAAGCACATATTTTTTGACCCCATTTTTCGTCATTTAAACCGACTACTACTACCTCAAGGACATTTTTATGCAGAGACAAAACATTTTCAATTTCAACAGGAGAAACGTTTTCACCTCCTGAAATTATCATATCATCTACTCTTCCAGTCACAAATAGATCACCATCTTTGTTTAAATATCCTGTATCTCTAGTAAAATACCAACCATCAATTATTGATTTTTTAGTTGCTTCTGGTCTTTTTAAATACCCCTGAAATGCTTCTTCACTAATTATATTTGCTATGATTTCACCTTCTTCATCAACTTTAGTTAATGCGTTTGGGTTATTTGAATTGATTTTAACAACTCTAATTATTTGATTTAATCCAGCTTTTCCTGCGGAGCCAGGTTTATTGAAAGCATCTTGTTCAATTGTAAATGTATATATCTCGGAGGACCCATAATGATTTATTAGTTGTATCGCAGAAAAGTTATTTTTAATTTTTTTTATTAAACCGTCTGTCATTGATGCTCCAGCAAAACCTAATTTTTTACAGGACATAACTTCTTCTTTTTTGAAGTGAGTAGATTCTATTAGTTCATGATATAAGGTTGGAACTAGATACAAAGATGTTATTTTATATCTATTAATCAAGTTTATGGTTTCTTCAGTAGAAAATTTAGGTTGGGCAACAAACCTACCGTTTATTAAACTCATTGCTATTAGAGACCGTACACCCATCGTGTGATATAAAGGCATGACACCAAGTGTAGACTCGTATCTTTCGTAATAATTTTGCACCACATGAGCAATTGCCGAAGTTCTTTCAGCCAAATGTGTTCTTGGTACACCTTTAGGGTTTCCTGTAGTTCCTGATGTATATAAAATTAAAGAAATATCTTCAGGAAGTGAATAAGAACAATCAAGTTCATGAAAATTCAAAAGCAATTCTTCAAAATTGATACAGTCCTCAATTTTTGAATTGACAGAAATTTTTATCAAATTTTTTGCATTTTTTGATAATTTTACATCTTCACTACTAAATTCTTCGTATATAATCAATCTAGCTTCTGAATCTTTTAAAAAAAAATCTATATCCTTTGTTTTAGCTCGCCAATTAATTGGAACTATGGTTATACCAATAATTTGGCAAGCCCAATGTACAGTGCAAGCTTCAAAATTATTTTGCAATATGGTTAAAATTTTATCACCTTTTTTCATTCCTAATTTAAGTAATGAACCTGATAAATTTGAAATTTTCTTAAACCAATCTGCGTAAGACAAACTCTTTTCTTTGTAAGATATTGCTATAGAAGAGGGGTCTCTTCTTACAGATGCTATAAATGAAGTGCCTAAATCAAACATTATATCAATTCTTTTGAATGTCTTTTCTTAATAACTTCAGAAACTGCTAAAATAATACCTGTGTAACCGGTGCATCTACATATATTTCCACTTAGTTTTTCTCTTAAATCTTCCTCATCGTAATAAACATTTTCATTTAATATTGAAATTATTGTTATAAAAAAACCAGGTGTACAAAATCCGCATTGAAGTGCATGATGTTTTTTGAAAGCTTCTCTTAAATCCTTATATTTGCTGTCATTTGCTACACCTTCAATGGTAAGTATTTCACTATCTCTAATTTGTGCAGCTAACATTAAACACGACCTTATGGGTTGTTCATTGAATAAAATAGTACATGCGCCACATATCCCATGCTCACAACCAACATGTGTTCCTGTTTGACCACAATTATATCTTAAAAAGTCACTTAGTAATAATCTTGGTTCAACTTCTTTTTCAATAATCTTATCGTTTAGTTTGAATTTAATGTTTATTTTATTTTTTGAATTATAAAATTTCATTAGAAATTAATTATTTTTATATGATTGAATTAATTTGTATCTCATGGTTTTACCCGATCCCGTTCTAGGGATGTTATCAGTTTGAATAATTATTTCAGGAACTTTATAATCAGAAATTAATTCTTTGCATTGATCAATTATATTTTTTTTATCTAATTTATATCCTTCCTTTAGTATTACAAAAGCTCCAGGTATTTCTCCCAATTGATCGTGAGGCAATCCAACAACAGCACAATCCAATACTTTTTCATTTTTTAATATAGCTTCTTCTATTTCTGTAGGGGATATATTTTGACCACCTCTAATAATAATTTCTTTTAATCTTCCAGTTATAGTTAAAAAACCATTTTCATCTTGTTTTGCTAAATCTCCAGTGTAGTACCAACCATCTTTTAAAACTTTTTTTGTTTCTTCAGGTTTATTATGATATCCCTGCATTACATTCGGTCCCCTGCAAATTAATTCTCCTTCTTGATTTGGGTTAACATCTTTATTATTGTCAGGGTTTATAATCCTTACGCCTAAACCAGGTAATGCTAGACCGCAAGAACCCATGGTTCTATTTTGTCCAGGCCAATTCATGGTAACAAATGTTGATGTTTCAGTTATTCCATATCCATCTAAAAGTTCTATTTTAAAAAACTCTTCAAATTCTTTGTTTAATTGTAATGGCATAATTGCACCTGCGGAAACACATCTGTTTATGTTTTTTATTCTTAGGTTTTCTTTTTTTGCAGTTGCTAACAAATAGTGAAACATTGTAGGCACACCTGGAAGTAGTGAGTAAGGTTTTATTGTAGACTGCTCAAAAATCATTTTTGGAGAAAATTTTTCTAGTAAATACTCTGTGGCACCAGACGCTAAAACACCAAGAACACATAAATTCAATGCATAAGAATGAAATAAAGGTAAGGGAGAGAGAACCAAATCTTTTTTATTAAGACCAATAATAGGCATGCAACAGCTAGCAACAATCCAGAGCATGCTTCTTGAAGATAAAACCACGCCCTTTGGCTGACCAGTCGTACCGGATGTATACAAAATATATCCAGGAAGATCTATATTATCGTCATTTATAGAGTAATCATTGTTCTTTGTACTTCTAAGAGCTTTTAAACAATGTTCAGAATTTCCTATGTCTTCAGTATATATAATTTGAATTGACAAACTTTTATTAGAAATAAATTGATCAAGTTGATTTTTAAATTTTTCAGAAGTAATTATTAGCTTGCAAGAAGCATCTAGT
Source organism: uncultured SAR116 cluster alpha proteobacterium (assembly GCA_902533695.1). GTDB lineage: Bacteria > Pseudomonadota > Alphaproteobacteria > Puniceispirillales > Marisalimonadaceae > AG-426-I14. Next base: position 11,035 of record CACAMV010000007.1, on the reverse strand, counting down.
ATTTTATATTCTATTTCAGAAAAAGTTGAGTCAAAGCTGATTGGGACTACCACGCAGCCTAATCTGAGAATTGAAAAACATGAAACAATCCAATTAACTGAATTAGGTAAAATTACAGCTATAGAATCGCCAGCATTAATATTAAAGTTTTTAAAACACTTTGCTAAGTTAGCAGTCTCTAAATTTAATTGTTTATATGTTATATCTTCAGTTTGATCAGAAAAAGCTAGTTTATTGTTTAGATCACTGGCTTGCTTTTCTAATAAATAATTTATAGGTTTTATGACTTCTTTATGTATCATTTTTTAATCCTTTAAATTGAAATTTTATACCATGCAGAATCCACCATTTATACTGATCACTTGACCTGTAATCCAATTTGCGTTGCTGGAACATAAAAATGTAACCATTGGGGCCACATCATCTGCCTCTCCAATTCTCTTCAAAGGATAAGATTTTAAAATTTTATCCATATTTTTTTCTAAGAATTCGTTATTTGAGTGTGTTGTTTTAACCAAACCTAAAGAGATAGTGTTAACAGTTATAGCATACCTTCCAAGTTCTTTTGCTAGTGATTTTCCCAATGCTATTGTTCCACCTCTAGCCGCAGCTGTTATTGCTAAATTTGCTTCTCCTATTCTTGAACTATCTCCTACAATATTAATAATTCTTCCATGCTTTTTTGCTATCATTTTTTCAATAACTAAATGACAGCAGTTTATAGATCCTTTAAGGCAGATATCAATTTGTTTGTCCCATTCTTCTGGTTTAGATTCAAAAAATCTTTCTATTCTAGTATAGCCAGCATTATTAATTAAAAAGTCAATCTCACCAAAATCCTTATTAATCATTTCTATAGTGTTTTTTATTTCATCATAATTAGAAATATCTCCCTTATAAGCCTTTGCGTTACCACCAAGTTTTTTAATAGTTGATACTGTTTCCTCTGCTTCTTTTGGTGAAGAGTTGTAGTTTACTGCTACACTTATTTTCTCAGATGCTAAATGTAAGGAGATTAGTTTTCCTATGTCTCTTCCTCCTCCAGTAACAAGAGCAACTTTATTTTCCAAATTTAAGTTCATTTTGGTTTTCTCCAGTATTTATTAAATTATATAATTTATCTTGTGAAATTGGAAGTTCAGTTATTTCAATATTTAAATGTGATATCGCGTCGCTAACTGCATTTGCTATTGCAGCCGTTGCGCCAATTGTTCCACCTTCTCCCATGCCTTTAAATTTACCAAGATTATCTGGTAGAAAATTTTCAATATGTTCAATTTTAATATTAGGTACTTCAGAAGATGTGGGTATTAAATAATCTGCCAATGTAGCTGTTTTTAATTGACCGGCTTCATCATATTTTAATTCTTCATAAAGTGCAGCTCCAATCCCTTGTGCGACTCCACCTTGAACTTGACCATCAACTATCATTGGGTTAATTACTTTTCCACAATCTTCAGAAACTATGTAGTCCTTAATTTTTATTTTATACGTTTCTGGATTTACTTCTACAATTGCAATGTGTGTAGCAGTAGTAGTTGCACCAAAAATAGGATCGTAGGTTTCAGTAGCAACAAGAGGTTTTCTTAATTTTATTGGTAATGTTTCCATATCAGAATAAACAGCTTTTGCTAAATCATAAAAGCTTATTTTTTTGTTTGTATCTTTTTGAAATATAAAACCATCATTAATATGAATATTTTTTTTAGTTGTTTCAAAAATGTAAGACGCAATTTTCATTATTTGATTCTTTAATTTTTTTGTAGATTTGATAGCTACACTTCCAGCTATAGCAGCACTCCTGCTTGCATAGGTACCTGTGCCATGCTTTATTAAAGATGTATTGCCTTGATTAATTTTAATGTCATCAGGTTTTGATCCTAAAGTTTCTGCTATTATTTGTGCTAGTGTAGTCTCTAAGCCTTGTCCATGCGAGGCTATTGCAAAAGTTGCAGAAATACTCCCAGTCGAATCTATTTCAATTATACATGTTTCTGTTCCTGTATTAAGTGGCATCCCAGGCGCAACAGATATTTTAGAACCTATACCGGTTAACTCTCCATAAGATGCAATACCAATTCCTAGCCAATTTGAATTTTCATTATTTTTTATTCTTCTAAATTTTTCATATTTACTTATTCTTAAAGCTGACTTTAAACATTCTTTAAATCCAGCATTGTCCCAAACGATGCCAGAGCCAATCCTGTAAGGTAAATCTTTTTTGTCTATCATGTTCTGTAATCGTAATTTTGCTGGATCAGTTTTTAATTTTTTTGCAGCCATATCAATCAATCTTTCAATTGCAAATACAGCAGCAGGTCTTCCTACTCCTCTATAAGGTCCTGTTGGAGGTTTATTAGTGACAACACATTTAACATTTGCATTAAAGTTGTCAATCTTGTATGGACCTTGCAAAAAACCAGCGACTTGCATAGGTTCTAGTGCCGCAGTCCATGGATAAATTGAATAAGACCCAACATCTCCAATTATCTTCCCATATAAGCCTATGAATTGTCCTGTTGGTTTAAAAAATAATTCAACCTCCATCACTTCTTCAAACCCTTGGCTAGTTGACATAAAGTCTTCAAATCGATCTGATACCCATTTTATTGGTCTGTTAAATCTTTGACATAATAGTACAGTTATAATTTCTTCAGGGTACAAAGAAGCTTTCCCACCAAACCCTCCGCCAACATCCGGAGCGATTACGTTTAATTTATTTCCAGGTATTTTTAAAAACAAGCTAAGTGCATCTTTAATTACGCCAGGGACTTGTGTAGAAGAATATAAGGTTAAAATTTTTGTTAATTTATCAATATTACAAACATAACTTCTAGTTTCCATGGAAATAGGAGATTTTCTTGTCATCCTAAAAATATTTTTAACGCTTAAGAGATCTTTATCATGTAAAAAATTTTTATCACCAGTGTTGAAATTTCTTTCTAAGATTACATTTGATTTTATTTCATTATGTAAAATTTCTGAGTAAGGTTTTGTTGCCTCTAAGGTATCAATCACAGGGTCTAAATTTTTAACTTCAACTTCAATAAGTTCTGCGGCGTCTTCTGCAATGTATCTATTTTCTGCCACAACTACAGCTAAAGGTTCTCCAACGTATCTAATTTTATCGGAACACAAAACATTCTGATTAGTTGCAAAATAATTTTTCATCCTAGAGGTTGATTTTATTGGCGGGACTTCTTTAAAATTTTCGTAAGTAAATACTCCATGAATGCCTTCTATTTCTTCTGCTTTTTCTTTATTTATAGAAACGATCTTACCATGGGCTATATTGCTTCTAAGAAAAGATAAATGGAGTAGACTTGAGAATTTTAAATCAGAAGTATAAACTCCATTTCCCGATAACAATCTTTCATCTTCAAATCTTAATACATTCTTACCAACATATTTTTGAGATTTTTTCTGCATTTATTTATAATTTATTCCCATTTCTAATTTATTTTTCCATTGAGCTTCATCGTGCCCACAAACTATAGTAGATCCAGATTTTTTAATTTTTATTAATTCTTTGTATGACTTTAAGAGTAGATTTGGATTCCATGCATTTTTAGGAACTTCATCTCTATCCAAATTTCTTTCTAAACTTAATGCATCTGAAGCAATTAAAAATTTATTATGATTTAAATTGACCAATAAACCTATCGAACCAGGGGTGTGTCCTGGTAAGTTAACAGTTACAATGCGTGAATCGTCAAAAAAATCATAACTTTGTTTTATTGGTTTTAATGGCATAGGTAAATCCCATTCATTTTTAATATAACCCATTTGACTTGCGTTTGGTTCATTAGCACTTTGGAATTCTTTTTCGTGACAATAAAATTCTGCATTTTTAAAAAATGCATTGCATCCGCAGTGATCAGGATGCAAATGCGAATTTATAACTATGTCTATGTCATTAGGAGAAATGCCGATAGTAGAAAGTTCCGTTATTAAATTTTTTCCATTCATATTTATTGGTGTCATGATTTTAGATAAACCTCCCCATCTTTTTTCAGCATTTATTTCTACTGAAGGGTGACAACCAGTATCAAAAAGTATATTTGTTTTTTTGTAATTAATGTAAGTAGAAATAACGGGAAGTTCAAATTTTTCATCAGTCTTTAAATCAGGAATGAATATTTTTTTTTTCATTTCCACTCTTCCAGAATTTAAGAAATATAATTTCATTTTGTTTTCCTATTATTTTTTAATTCTAAAACAGCTTTAATTATATTTTCGTATCCTGTACACCTGCAAAGATTTCCTGAAAGGGCTTTTCTTATTTCTTTTTCGTTTTCTAAATTCTCTGTTTGTAATAATTCATCAACCGTAATTAAAAAACCAGGTGTACAAAATCCGCACTGAAGTGCATGAAATTTTTTAAATGTGTCTAAGATTATCTTTTTTTGGGGATTAGAACTAAAGCTTTCAACTGTTTCAACTCTTTTTCCATGCAGTTGTATTGCAAACTTTAAACATGATCTACTAGTTAAACCATTTATTTTTATCGTGCAAGATCCACACACACCATGTTCACATCCAACATGTGTTCCAGTTAAATGTAAATTTTCTCTAATAAAATCTGATGCGAGTAACCTTGGTTCAATTCTTTTAGAGTATTTGACATTATTTACAGTCGTTTCTATTTTAATTTTATCTATCATCTTCAACATTTAAAATTTGTTCTTTTGCAGTATTAATAGCTTTTTTTATTAACACAAAGGATAGATGTTTTTTGTATTCAATTGAACTATGATTATCAGAAATTGGATTAATTTGGTCATCTATATCTTTTTTTGTAAAATTGCATAAATTTTCGCTAAGATTGAAACCAACTAATAAATTTTCAATTTTTTTTAATCTAATAACTTTTTCATCTACTCCACCAATAGCAATACGGGCTTTTTTAATTAAATTATTTTTTCCTATTTCAATAATTGTTGCTACTTCAACAACAGCAAAGTCTCCATCCCTTTGTGCCTCTTCTAAGAAAGACCAACCGTAAGAATTTTTGATTTTAGGTATTATTATTGATGTTATTATTTCATCATCCCTTAGATTAGTTATGAAGTGACTTTCAAAAAAATCTTTATATAAAATTTTTCTTTTTTTCTTTTTATTTTGAACTTTTATAAAACTCTCTAAAAGAGTGACTAATAATGGCCATTCTGATGCTGGATCAGCGTTTGCAATACTTCCGCCAATTGTACCTTCATTTCTTATTGTATGATGAGCAACATTACTTATTGCTTTTGAAATAATTGGAAAATATTTTTTTAAGCAATTAGATTTAATAGCGTTCGAATGGGTTAAGAGTGATCCGATCTCAATATATTTATTATCTTCAGTAATATTTTTAAGTTTACTAATATTGCTAATGTCGATTAACAACTCAGGTTGGGACAACCTAAAATTCATCATAGGAACTAAAGTTTGACCACCAGCTATTAATTTTGCATTATTATGCTTTGATAAGGCATTAAGTGCTTTTTCAATTGTATCTGGATTAACATAGTTAAATGGACTTGGTTTCAATTTTTTGCCTAGGAAAAAATTAAGTAGAAATTAGTTTATTTTTTTTTTATTTCTCCGCGTTCAATAATAAATGTTCTATCTAACATTTTATCATAATGACCTGCGTTACTCTCTGCGACCAATGTCGTAACACCTTCTTTTTTTAAATTATTTAGAATCTCAATGATTCTTCTTGTTAATGCAGGAGCAATACCTTCTGTCGGTTCATCAAGAAGTAACAACTTTTTCCCAACCATTAAAGCTCTAGATAAAGCTATTAATTTTTGTTGCCCTCCAGACAAGCTTGTAGAAGGTCTATTTTTTAACTCATTTGCTTCTGGAATTATTTTGTAAATCCATTTTAATCTTTCTTCCCAATCATCAATATTTACAGCCCAAACTGGTATCATAATGTTTTCTTCAGCAGACATAGATGGAATTAGTCTTCTGTCTTCAGGCATATACCCAATAAACATATTAGCTCTTTTCTCAGAAGGTAAATCTGTTAAATCATTTTTATCAAACTTAATATTACCTGATTTAGTTTTTAAAATACCCATGATAGTCTTTAATAATGTTGTTTTACCAGCACCATTTCTGCCTATCAATCCAACCATTTTACCTTGATCTAAATTTAAACTTGCATTTTTTAAGATCCCTACAGGACCAATGTCAACATTAATTTTAGTAAGACTTAACATTTTCTTTATCCTCAAACACGCAATCAAGAACCTAAAACATACTTAATTACTTTTTTATCTTTAAGTGCCTTGCTTGGTGGCGCGTCGCAAATAACTTGTCCTTGATAAAAGGCAATTACTCTATCAACGTATCTTTCTACAATTTCCATATCATGTTCTACAAAAAGAACTGTGGTTCCACTTTTTTTAAGCGCAGAAATAACAATATCCATAATTCCAAATTTTTCCTCTACTGAAACACCTGATGTTGGCTCATCCAAAAGCAATACATTAGGGTTACCAACAACAGCCATTGAAATATCTAATAACTTTCTCATTCCTTGTGAGAGTGTACTTACTATCAAGTTACTTTGATTTTTTATTTTGTATAAATCTAATATTTTATCACATTCTTTAGACAATTTTTCATCATCCAAAGGTAGTAATAATTCTAAGCCACTTTTCTTTGCTAACGACATGGCTATCATCAAGTTTTCTTTTACAGTCATTGTCATGAACACTTGGCTCACTTGAAAAGATCTACATACACCAATGTGAGTTGCTTCTCTTGGTTTGATGCCGGTGATATCTCTCCCCATAAATTCAATTTTTCCACTTGATGGTTTGAGATAACCAGTAATCATATTAACAAAAACGGTTTTTCCTGCTCCATTTGCACCAATTATACCAATTATTTCACCCTCTTTCACAGAAATGTTTATATCTTCAGCTGCAATAATTCCCGAAAAAGATTTTTGTAATTCAGTAGTTTTCAAAATAAATTTTTCAGTCATTATTTTTCTTTCTTAAAAAATTTAATTTTTGAAAAAATGACCACAATCCCCCTGGTGAGAAAAATATTATTGCTAATAAAGTTCCTCCTATAATCATTTGCCAAGCTTGAGGAGCTAATTCAAAAGCATAGGTCCTAATAAATTCAAATAAAACTGCACCCATAAAAGGTGCTAAAATATTTCCTAGCCCAGACATTATAGTAACAAATACCAGCTCACCGGAAACACTCCACAAAACCATGGAGTCAGGATCAACTTGACCTAAGCTAGCTGCCATTAATCCACCAGCTCCTCCAGCAAGACAAGCTGAAATTACATATTTAATATGAATTGCTTTTTCTACTGAGTAACCTAAATACTCAACCCTTATTTCATTATCGCTTATTGCGGTGGTTAAATGGCCTAAACTTGATCTGAGATAAGCTTGGGCAAAAACGATAGCACAAATTACAAAGAAACATATAAAGTATAATAAACCAAAACGTCCTAACTCATATCCTAGAATAGTTGATGGAGATATAGACATTCCATCTGTGGATCCTAAAAATTCAGCTTTAGCTAGGAGTCCATATAAAACCATAGAAAAAGCTAAGGAAAGCATTGCAAAGAAAATTTCCCTATATCTTCTTAAGATAAAACCAAGAGCAAATCCTAATAAACCTGCAGCCGCAACTGCAATAAAAAATCTTAAAAATATATCTGTCATTCCAAAATATTTTTGACACATTGCAACAGCATACGCGCCAAAGCCATAATACAAAGGTTCCTAATATTAGCAAAATTAAAACAAAACCAATAGAAATTTGAATACTTTGATCTTTAAAAATATCTCTAAACATCATATTTTCCTTGGTTTAGGTGGGGCAAAAAGTCCTTGTGGTTTTATGATCAAAACTATTGCCATTACAGCATAAATTATAAACAATTCTAAAACAGGTGCTTGGTGAACTGCAAATGCTCTAAGCATACCTACAATTAAAGAGCCTATTAAAGCACCAGGAACAGATCCCATTCCACCGATAACAACTACTGCAAAACTCATAACCACAACATCAATTGCAAAACCTGGAGAGACTGAAATAGTTGGAGCCACATAAGCTCCGCCTAAAGCACCCAACATACCACCTATGATGAAAGTAACTAAATAAACATTTTTTACATTTATTCCCATTGAAACACTTACTTCTCTGTCGAAAATTACAGATTGAAGTAGCTTACCCCATTTTGTCTTATTTAAAAAATACCAACATATAAAAGCTACAATTGCAGCTAATGCTGCTAATGTAAGAGAATATACGCCTTGATATACACCCACAACTTCAATACCACCAAGCTCCATGGCTGGATAATAGGGCATTAGTGGATCAACACCAAAAACAATCAAAATTAAATCTTCTAAAATCCAAAAAATACCAAAAGTAGCTAGAACAATTAAATGGATATCTTCGCCATACATTTTTCTTAAAATAAATTTTTCTATTATGAAACCAAAAAAAATACCAACAATTATTGCTGAAAGAAAAATAGCAAAATAATATAAAAATGAATTATATTCGTTGTCTCCTAAGTAAATTATTGAAATTGAAGCTAAATAAGCACCCCATGCATAAAAACTTCCATGAGCAACGTTCAAAATTTTCATTACACCAAATGTTATTGTCAACCCTAGGCTTACAATAAAAAGGTAAGATGCGTAAACTAGCCCATCAAGAAAAACTGTAGAAATGAATTGCATATGTTAAAACTTTAAAGAGTTTAAGGAGGGTAAATCCCCCTTAAACTATATTATTTAGTCACACTTTCTTCCAGGCATTCCGTTATTAATCCAATCTTCGGATTTAACACCAGCTGGTGGATAAATACAAGAAGCAGGATAAGTCCTTAATTTTTCGATACCAGGTTCCCCTTTTGCTTTATTGTATTTAGTAACTCCATAAGAAATAGCATGAACCGCCTGATGGCCATCTCCTCTTGCAAAATGAATTTCATCAACAAAAGATTTAAATCTCAGACCTTTCATAGCATTTATTACTTGCTGTTGAGATGGAAATTTATTCGCATTTCTCTCACGAGCATTGTCCATAGCAATTTTGTAAGCAAGTACACTTCTCGCATATTGATAGGATGGACCAAGTGGCCATGCTTTGTAACGTTTTTTGTATTCATTTATAAACCACTCGTTCATAGGATCTTTGTTATCTCTTACATTTAGACCAACTAAGCCTCTTGTGCCCATAACAACCCCATCAGGGAATTTTTTTCCTAACGAATCTACTCCAGATCCACCAACAGATGAGACAACAATTTTTTGCTTAAAAAATCCCCTAACCATTGATTGAAGTACAAATGCTTCCCAGTCACCATTCCAAAAGCTACTATGAACAATTTTTGCTTTATCTAATGATAATGCTGATATTTCCGACCCATATTGTCCTGCAAATAACTTTGGAAATTGAGGTTTGCTAGATCCTTTCGCACTAGGCATATAAACTTTCATACCTAACTCAAAAAACTTATATGAATCTTGTCCCCATGCATAATTTTGATTTATGCCTGTATACATTTTTGAAGCTGTAGTAATTTTACCTTTAAAGTATACGTCAGCAATATATTTTGCAGCTGCAAGGCTATCTCCAACTGCGTTAGCTTGTGTTCTAAAAACATGAGATCTTAATTTTTCTTCATATAAACGTGGTGTACCACAAGTAGAAAAGACTGTTAACATTTTTAATTCATCAGCAACTGGGCCAATCGCCATACAGTTACCAGATGATATGTAACCTATCATTGCATCAACATTTTGTTTTTGAACAAAGTCACGAAACAAAGCCACTTGTTTAGTTCCTCCACCTGATTCATCACTAAAAACAGCATTCATTTTAGCTCCAGCAAATCCCTTTAAATTATAAGGCGCAGGCATAGTACCGTTGTTAATTGCATCAATCACTAATTCTGCTCCTTGTTTAGCAGGTACGCCAAAAGGACCGCCAGCGGGGCCAGTTAAAAATGATACAACACCAACTTTAATAGTATCCTTGGCATATGCAGATATAGATAGTATGCTACCCAAAGCAAAACATAAGGCTAGGACAAACTTACACCAAGATCTTAAAATATTAAAATTCATAATTTTCTCCTCCTGAAGGTCATATGATTTAAAAGATATTGACGAAAAAAAAATAATAATCAAGTTTCAAATGTATTATTTTTATGTATTTGTTAATTAATTTTCTTGTTCGAGAAGTTTTGTAGTCAAAAATCCAGAAATCAATCCCCAGAATGGAGCGCCTATATTAAAAAGACTAAATTCTGACAAAGTGACTAGAAATGTAATTAGAGCACCAAGTGATCTATTTTTTTTAAAAGCTTCAACAAAAGATTGTCTTAATACTGTCAATAATGCAAGTCCACCAAGTGTGATAATGAATTCTTCTGGCAACTGATTTAACATTTTTAAGACAAAAGGGGAATAAAGTCCAAAGACAATACAAAATAAAGAAAAAATAATTGCAGATAAAAAGTGATTCTTTACTCTAGTATCATTTATAATTATTCCAGTTACTGGCCCAGTTAAACAAGTGGATACCGAACCAAAATAAGCATTGAAGAAAGAGCCAAAACCGCATGCGTAAGTTATTTGGTTTATAGGTGGCTTGTAACCTCTACTTTCCAAAAGAGCTAATCCTTGGCCATTTTGGATAAAAATAACAGTTATTATTAGGGGAATTGTCAATTCAATTATTGCGTTTGCATTGAATTCAGGAAGGGTAACAAATGGGGAAACTATTTCTGGATTCAATATGTTGTAATTAATCTTCGTTTCTAGTCCGATAATTGTTAATCCGGCAATTAAACAAGCCAATAAGGGTGGTAAAAATTTAACTTTTTTTGAAATAATTAAAAATAAAAAGAAAATAAAAGTCATTCCACCAGATAAAAGGGGAGCACTTTGAAGAGACTGTATCCAACTTATACAAAAGCTCATAAAAATACCCGCAACCATCCCCATTACAATTTCAGTAGGGATATTTTTTTTTAAAAAAGAAA
>CACAMV010000006.1 GCA_902533695.1 uncultured SAR116 cluster alpha proteobacterium | reverse complement strand
TTTCATAATTTTTTTTTAAAAAAAATTGGAAGCAATATCAAGATTCCTAACGCTGTAAATGATCCTAAAATAGCAGGATGATTGTAAATAGAAAAATCTGGCTTATAACCTTCTATTAATATTTGTTCCAAACCAATTGAAAACCAGATGTATATAAACGTACCTGGTAAAATGCCAAAAAAGGTAGCTAAGATATATAAATTTAATTTCATATTAAAAAATGCAGGTATAACATTTGCAACCCAAAAAGGAACTAGAGGTATCAATCTGAGAGAAAGGAGGTAAACAACATCATTTTTTTTAAAACCATTTTCTAGAGTTTTGTAGAAAGAACTAGTTTTGTTTTTAAAAAATTCATAAAAAACTGTTTTTGCAGCAATGAAAACAATTATTGAACCAAAGGTTGCTGCGAAAGGGATAATAGATAATGCATACCATCCGAAGAGCGCGCCACCACAAATAGTTAAAAAAGAAGCAATTGGAATAGAAAATGAGACTACCAGAATATAAATTAAAATATAGATAAAGTATGAGGAGAATGGATTTACTGTTATGAATTCTTTGAATTTAAAATAATTGTTAAGGAATATATCTAAGGATAATAACTCATTTAATTCTAAAAAATAAAAAACTATGATTCCACAAACCAAAAAAAGAGGAAACAACAGTTTTAGATTTTTAAAAAGTTCCATCCTTTGAACAAATATTTAAATAGTAATAAATATTTATATTCAGACACCTTCAAAGATTCTAATATCCCTATCAGCACCACCATCAAGAGCTTCTAGAGCTTTTTGATAATCCTTGCTCTGATATGCTTGTAAAGCCTTTTCAAGACTTTCAAATTCAATTAGGACCGTTTGTTCTACTTTACCATTTTCATGTGCTTCTATATTATTAGTACTTGCTAACACTTTGCCTCCAGCTTTTAAAAAAGCTGGACCTGCAAGCTCTAAATAAGCTGCTCTCTTTTCAGGATTTGCAGGACTCCTATGCGCGCTTAAAAAATAACCTTTTGCCATATTTTTTCTCCTTGTAATTAAGTAAAATAATCAAAAATCCATTTTTGAACCATCATAATTAAATAAATATCCAGTATTATCCATATTTAAGTTTAAAAAATTATGTATTAAAGATGCAGCACTTTCTTGAACTGTAAGATTCGCATTTGGTCCTCCCATATCAGTTTTTACCCAACCAGGATGAAATGCTGTTACTGAAATGCCTTTTACTCTTAAGTCATTTGAAATAGATATCATTACATTATTTAGTGCAGCTTTTGATGCTCTGTATATAGTTGCTCTTGAACCTTCATGTTTTTGAACCCCCATTATTGAGGAAATAAAAATTATATTACTTCCTTCACTCATTTTATTTATTAAATTTCGAACTGTTAATATGGATCCAATAACATTTACATTAAAAACATCCAACATCTTTTCTATGGAGTGATCAGAACTATCAAATGAACCATAACCATTATTGACCCCGGCATTACAAACTAAAAAATCAATATTAGTATTTATAGATTCTGCCATCTTTTTAAGGGAAACTTCTTCTGTTACATCTGCTTTGACAATTTGCAACGTATTGCATTCAAGAGAATAGAGATCATGTTTACTATCATCATTCCTATAACATGCAATAACAAAAAATTTTTTTAGCAACGCCGTTTTTGTTAACGCTAAACCTATACCTCGGTTCGCGCCTGTAATCAAAATAGTTTTTTTATTATTCATATTTTATATTATATTTTTTTTTCAAAAATTAGAATATAATTATTTAATAATTTTTTAATTATGACTAAATGGTATCATTTTAAAAAAGGGGTTGTTCAAGAACTTCCAATCCAAATAGGGGTTTTCCCCTTTGGAATTATTTATGGAGTAATTGCAATTGAAAGCGGTTTAACTATTCTGCAAGCATTTGTAATGTCATCTGTCATATTCGCAGGAGCAAGCCAAATAGTATTTGCTAAACTTTTTTTAATTGTAAATCCAACTTCATTGTTGACTTCAATCACAGCTATTAATCTCCGCCATTTTTTGTATGGGGTATCTGTAAATGAATATTTAAAACAACTTACGTTGAAATGGAGGATAATCCTTTCATATTTGCTAACAGACGAAGCTTATGCAGTTTCAATTAAGTATTTTCAGAGCAATAATCATAGTGATTTTTTTCATTATCATCTTCTGGGTTCAGGTTTAACTCTTTTTATAACTTGGCAACTGTCATCACTTGTTGGGATTATTTTTGGAGAGGCGGTTCCAAGTTATTTAAACCTTGAGTTTATAATACCACTTAGTTTTATCGGTATAATAATACCAATGCTTAGGAAAAAACATGAAATTATTTCATGTTTAGCATCAGGTATTTCAAGTCTTATTCTTTACAGATTAAATATAGAATTGTGGATAATTTTTTCAGCTCTGATTGGAATTTTTCTGGGTTATTTATGTATCTCCTTTGGAGTCGAAGAATGAATATTTGGATATTAATTTTTTTGTGCGGCATAATCACTTTTACTATTAGATTTTTGCCTTTGTCAGGTATTTTAAAATTTAAGGTCTCAGGACATTATTTACGATTAATACAAATTATTCCGATTGTAGTTCTTACCCCAATTATTTTTCAGGCAGTTTTTTTTATTTCTGACAATCAATTTTTAGTTGTTGAAAACTCAAAAGTATACGCAGCAATTCTATCAGTTTTTATATCGATTTTATTAAAAAATGTTATTTACACAATTATAATTGGTATGATGTCTTTTTGGATAATTGATAAAATGTTTGTGATTTAATAGGGAATTTGGTTTCAGAATCAATGTCTAAATTTAATAAAAAATCTGTTTCATTCATGTTATTTGATTGGGGCACTTCACCGATACCAACTATACATACGACATTTATTTTTTCGGTTTATTTTGTAAATTCTATCGCTGTTGATAATGGCACTTTTTTTTGGGCCTGTATTTTAGGTTTTTCTGGCTTTTTGACAGCAATTTTAAGTCCAATTTTAGGAAGTTTTTCCGACAAAAAAGGAAACAGAAAGTTTATTTTATTTATATTAACTATCTTTGGTTTTATTTCTACTTCTCTGTTGTGGTTTGCATTACCTGGAAGCGAATATTTAGTTTTTGCAACAGTTTTTTCATGTTTATCTATATTATGCATGGAATTAATTTTTGTGTTATATAATTCTTTGTTATGTAAAGCTTCTGATGAAAAAAGTTATGGTCAGATATCTGGATTATCATGGTGTGCAGGTTATTTAGGTGGGATAGCTTCTTTAATTTTCTGTCTTTTAATATTTATTTTCCCAGAAAATTTGCCATTTGGGATTTCAAAAGAGCACGCTGGAGATGTTAGAGCTTGTATGCTTTTTATATCAATTTGGTTACTTTTATTCTGTCTACCTTTATTTTTTTATGTAAAAGAACCAAAAAAAAACCCAACACAACATAATACGTTTAATTATCTCAACCGGGGTTTAAAGATGATATTTAAATCAAAAACTTTGTTGAGGTATTTTATTGCAAGAATATTCTATTTTGATGCCCTTGTAACACTATTTGCTTTTGGAGGAATTTATGCAACGAAAGTTTTTAACTTCGATAAAATAGAGATATTATATTTTGCAGTATTAATAAATATTTCAGCTGCTCTAGGTGCTTTATTTGGGGGTTATTTAGATGATAAAATTTCACCATTTAAAACTATTAAGCTATCTTTATTGGGTTTAGTATTTTCAGGATTAATTTTAATCTCAATAGAAAATAAAATATTTTTTTGGATGGTAAGTTTCTTTTTAGGCTTTTTTGTTGGCCCTTTGCAATCCTCTAGCAGAGTTTTACTTGTTAAAATAGTTCCTGAAAATAGGGGCTCTCAATTTTTTGGCATTGCAATTTTTTCTGGGAAAATAACTAGTTTTTTGGGACCTTTGATATATGGAAGCCTTGTAATGTCTTTTGGAAGTCAAAAATATGGAATGTTTTTTGTAATTTTATTGTTTTTAATTTCATATTTTATTTTAGGGAAAAGTGAGCCAAGAAAATTAGCAGAAAAATAGGGTTTAAAAATTTTTTAAAATAGCTATATCATCCATGATAGAATAAAATTTTAATAAGAAGGGATAAAAATGATTAAAAAAGTTTTTTTTGTTTTGAGTTTTATGTTTTTTTCATATGGAAGTTTTGCCGAAACAATTGAAATTCAAATGTTGAATAAGCTTGGTAAAGAAAAAATGGTTTATTCGACCAAGGTTGCAAAGATAAATTTAAATGACAAAATAGTATGGAAATCTGTTTCTAAAGGTCACAATGTAGAGTTTATTGGTATGCCTGACGGCGTAAAGAAGTTTAAGTCAAAAATTAATAAAGATGCAGAATATGTTTTTAAAAAACCAGGAATATATTTATATCAATGTACACCTCATAAAGCCATGGGCATGATAGGAATAGTTTTAGTAGACGGAGATAAAAGTAATCTTAAAAAAATTAAAAAAGTTAAACTTTATGGAAAGTCAAAAAAAGTTTTCAAAAAAATGTTAAAAAAATTGTGATTTTAGACAAACTTTTGTATTTTATAAGTAATATGGATCAAAGGAGAATAAATTGGCAAACACTTTTCATTTAGCAGTTCCTGCAGGAGATATTCCTACTGCTTTGAAGTTTTATAAAGATATTTTGGGTTGTAAAACGGGTAATCAAGAAAAAGGACATTGGATTGATGTTAACTTTTGGGGAAATGAACTCACATTACATCAAACAGAAACCAGACAACACAGAGAAAGACATCATGTAGATATGGGGGATGTTTGTGTGCCTCATTTTGGCGTTCATCTTGATGAAGATATTTTTCAAGAATTAAAACGTAGAATCGAGTCTAGTGAAATCGATTATTTAGATAAGCCATATAGAAGGTTTAAAGGAACAAAGTTTGAGCAAGAAACTTTTTTTGTAGAAGACCCAAATGGGAATGTTTTGGAAATCAAAACCATGACAAATCCTGAAGTTTTGTTTGAGGTTTCAAATTAGCTTTTTTAATTAGCAAATATTTAACGGAAATGATTGATTTGTTATGTAATTAACTTAAGAAATTAAAAATTTGTTTTTTTCTTTTATAGCAACATATGTTTGCTTGACAAAATGTTAAATTAGATACTCTAAAGTGTCTAATTATATGATTTCAAACTTGTCTTTTTCGCTATTGTAATGAAATAAATCTCCCGATTCAATTTCATGCCAAAGACCATGCAAAGTGAGTTTTTCATTTGAAATTGCTTGTTGAACAAATGGAAAAGTTATCAAATTTTCCAGTGAAACTAAAACCGCTTTTTTCTCTAAAAATTTAATTTGTTTTTTTTCATCAATTTTTTTTGATAAATTATTAAAGCTAGGTCTAAGTATTTCAAGCCAAGATTTTATGAAACTCTCGCCTTTATTTTCAATTTTGTATCTATTAGAGAAGTAATTAAAGCAAGAATTGATTCCTCCACATGAAGAATGACCTAAAACAATAATGTGCGAAATTTTTAATATAGTTACTGCGTATTCAATTGCAGCAGATGTTCCGTGATAGTCAGAACTTGATTTAAAAGGTGGCACAAGGTTAGCTATATTTCTATGAATAAAGAATTCACCAGCCTCAGATCCAAAAATTGAGGTTACATGTACCCTGCTATCACAACAAGAAATGATCATTGCTCTTGGGTTTTGACCCTCAATAGCCAATTTTTTATACCAACTTTTATTTTCTTCAAATGTTGTTGCTTTCCAACCTTTGTATCTTTGAACAAGGTAGTGAGGTAATGGTTTTAATATTTTTAATTTCAATTTACACTCTCAGCTTGCTTTAGATAATTTAGAAACTTTTATTTCACCTAAATAAACAATTTCTTTAGGGGCTAAAGAGTTTGGTATACTATTGTTCTTTGATAAATATTTTCTAACTTCTCGCATATGTTTTTCATCATCATATTCCCAGACGCTAGTAACCTGATTTTTTTGTGTTGGGCTTTGTATTATTTTAACATTAAATTTTAAAACTGTTTTTGAAGCCTCTTCTGCTATTTTCTCACTCATCAATAAAAACATCTCTGCATGATCTTGATTTTGGAAAGTTCTTATAGTTATTCTTAAAATAGTCATATAATTTTCTATTAACATTGTTTTTTCTAATGCTACAATAATAAATGCATTTTTGTTAATAATTTTTAAATAAAATAATTATAAATGAGAACATTAAAAAATATAATTCGTTATCCAATCAAAGGTTTGCCTGGAGAGTTTTTGAAAGAAGTAAATGTTAAGTCAGGTGCTTCGATATTGGGTGATAGAAAATTCGCTTTGGCAAGGTATGAAACACAAATAAATGAAAATTCTCCAGAATTTTTAAGAAAAACAAATTTTCTTGCTCTAGTTAAAAATGAAAAACTTGCTTTGCTAAGCTTTTCGCTAGATATAGAAAATGAGAATTTAAAATTATACTTCAAAAACAAATTATGTTTTTCAGGTTCTCTTGCAGATAAAAATCATTTAAACAAACTCTCAGAATTCTTTTGTTCTTTTTTAAATATTGACTTTAAAAAAAAACCAAAATTAGTTAAAGACAGATCAGAAAAAAATGAATTTGCGAAACATTCTTTTTCAGATATTTCTGAAAAAGCAATTTCTCTAATTAATATAGAGACTATAAAAGATTTTGAAAAAAAAATAGGTAAAAAAATTAATTTTCTTCGTTTTAGAGGAAATTTTAATTTTATTGGGGATGAGTCTTGGGAAGAATTTGATTGGATTGGAAAAAAAATAGTTATAGGTACCGCTGAGTTCCAGGTTTTTAAAAGAACACAAAGATGTCGTGCAACAACAGTAAATCCAGATAATGGGGAAAGAGATATAAATATACCTTTCGAGTTGAACAAACATTTTGGTCATTTTGATTTAGGTGTATATTGTAAAGTCATTAAAGATGGAGTTGTAAAAGAAAATGATGAGATTAAAACAATTTTATAAAATAATGAGGTTTTCATGTATGCAGTAATTGTAAAAATTAAAGTACAAAACAAGCTAGCAAAGAATTCTATTGTTCTTAGTTTAAAACAGTGGAGTAGCTATTTGTTTTTATCAGGCAATGGCCTAATTTTAAGATGTTTCATGGAAAGGTCAGAAAATGAGATTGATATATTTCACGTTTTTGAAAGCAAAAAATCAGTAGAAAAAACTAGAAAAGAAAATTCTAATCAATTCTGGAATGAAATAAAAGAAATGGGTGGACAGGTAACACGTACTGAAGGTCAATGCGAAGTTGAAATGACATCAGATTTTAAAGACTTTGGAATTAATTTTAAATAAAAATGAGATTTTTTTTTTTCTTATTGATTATATTATTTAATTTTCAAACAAATGCAAAACAATCAATAAATATTGCTGTAGCATCAAATTTTATTGAACCAATGAAGGAAATTAAAAGATTATTTGAAGAAGAAAATCTTGTAGAATTAATAATTGTTAAAGGATCTTCTTCACATCTTTATGCTCAAATTATTAATAGAGCTCCTTTAGACATTTTTTTGTCTGCAGATCAAAAAACTCCAAAATTACTTGATGAAAACTTTATCATACCTAAAACTCAATTTACATACGCTATTGGCAAACTAGTTTTTTGGACATCCAATCAAGTTTCTGTTCAGGAAAATTTCTTGAATTTTTTTAAAAAAAATAAGATAAACATTTTGGCAATAGCCAATCCAAAATTTTCACCATATGGAAAAGCATCTAAGGAAGTATTAAAAAACATTAACGTTTGGGAAAAATTACAAAAAAAAATTGTTTTGGCTAATAACATAAATCAAGTAGTGTCATTTTTGTATTCAAGAAATGCAGATTCTGGGTTTATTTCTTTCTCAGACAAGAAAAAATTTCAAACTAGAATAAACAAGGGATTATTTTTAGATATCCCTGAAAAACTTTTTACAAATATTAAACAAGATGCTGTTTTGTTATCTATGGGGAGGAAGAAAAAATTTTCAAAAATATTTTTGAGATTTTTGAGAACTACTAGGGTAAAAAGTATAATTAAAGAATATGGTTATAAAATTGAAAATTAATCTAATTTTTAATTAAATTTTTGATTTTTAACCTTGAAGATTCCATATTCTCACCCCAGGCAATAGTGCCTATAAAATTACCTTTTTCATTTATCATGAAAACAGATGCTGTGTGATTTATATTATAATCATTGTTATCATAATAAATTTTTTCCCAATAAATGTTCCACTTTTTTGCAAATTTTCTAATTTCATCAATTTTACCAGTTAATCCTATTACCAGTTCATCAAATTGTTGCAGATAATCATTAAGATTTTGGACCGTATCCCTTTCAGGATCTAAGGTAACAAAAATAATTTTTATCTTTTTGTTATTGGTATTTACATCTGAAATAATATTTTCAAGTTTGTTAAGTGTTGTAGGACAAACTTCAGGGCAATGAGTAAAACCGAAAAACATTAGAATAGGAAAATCATTAAGTTTTAAATTTTTAATATCTAAACCCTGATGCGATATAAGATTAACATTTTTTAAGGAATCATTAATATTGAGCTTACTATTTTTTTCTACTAAATAAAAAGAAGAAAAAAAAACAATAATTAAAAAAAATAAAGAAGAAAGAAATATTAGTATTTTTAACGATTTTTTCATTTGCAAAAAACTTTAAGAAATAGGTATTGTAATATATGTTTAAAAATTATTTTGTACAATAAGTACTTTACTAATTTGAGGTAGAAATTTGTCAAATATAAAAAGAAAGTTAGCCACTATTCTTGCTACAGATTGTGTTTCTTTTAGCAAACACATGGAAACTCAAGAAGAAAAAACATTAAAAAGTTTAAATGCTTGCAGGAAATTCATTGACCAAAAAATAGAAGACAATAATGGAAGAATATTTCATACGGCAGGAGATTCTGTTATTGCTGAATTTGATAGCCCAGTAGAATGTATTAAGGCAGCAATTTTATTTCAAACTGATATCAAAAAATTTAACAAAGAAACTGACATTGAGCCTAAGTTATCATGGAGAGTGGGTGTTCATGTTGATGATGTGATCATTGAAGGCGATAATATTTACGGAAATGGCGTCAATGTTGCCTCTCGTCTAGAAAGCCAGTGTTTTCCTGATGAAATTCTAATATCCAAGGTTGTCGAACAACAAGTTAGCAAAAGGATAGATGAAAAAATCGTATCCATAGGAGAGGTAGAACTTAAAAATATTTCTGACAAATTTGAGGTATTTTCAATCCTTGGATCAGGGAAAAAACTTGAAAAAAAATTATTTAAAGTTGCAACTGATAAAAAACAAAAATTTGCTATATTGCCATTTGCCAATACAAGTAATGATGAGGACAGTGGTTTTTTGGTTGATGGCATTGTAGAAGATTTAATTACTGAATTTTCTATGATGAAAGAATTTGATATCATTTCAAGACAAACAACTGTCAGCTATAAAGAAAATTATAATGATATCAAGGAATTTTCAGAATCCTTTAATATAGATTTTATTGTTAATGGGAGCATTAGGGCTTCTGGGAAAAGAGTAAGAATAAATATTGAATTAAGTGATGCTAAAGATGAAAGTGTTGTATGGAGTAATAAATATGATAGAGTTCTTGAAGATATTTTTGATGTGCAAGACGAAATTGTTCGAAAAATTTCAATTGCTTTATTGGGTGAAATAGAAATAAATTCACTACAAAGATCAAAAAGAAAACCTACTGAAAACATGACTTCATATGAGTATTTGTTAAGAGGTAAAGAAAAACATCATCTATTTAACAAAGAATCTAATTCTGAAGCCCTTAAATATTTTGATAAAGCAATAGAGGCAGACTCCAACAATGCTCAAGCTTATGCTTGGAAAGTTTGTACTCTTGGACAAGCAATGTTTAGAGGTTATTTGGAAAATCCAGAATTATTAATGGAAGAAGCAAAGTTAAATATTGAAAAAGCCTTGGAATGTAATGAGAATGATTTTGAATGTCATAGAATGTTGTCTGCAGTATATTTGAGTAACCATGACTATGTTTTAGCTGAAGATCATGGGCAAAAGGCATATAAGATGGTTCCAAATGATCCAAGAGTTTTGTCAGGATTTGGCGAGGTTTTGGTTAGAGTAAATAAAGTTGAACAAGGATTAGAACTACTTAACAAAGCATTTGAACTAGACCCCATCCCACAGGGACAATCTACATCGGACAATAGAATTAAGGATTTGATTCTTGGTTACTTCTTTGATGAAAATTATGAAAAAATAATTGATTTGAGTTTAAAATTAAGAAAAATAGATGAAAGATCATGTTTATTGATTTTATATGCAAGGTCAAAGTTAAATCAAAATTTTTTGGAAACAAAAGAATACAATGAGTTTAAAAATTCATTTTCATCTATTGAATGGCATAAAGTTGTAGACAGGTTTCACATACCAAACAAATTGTTAAATGATAAATTAATTGATTTTTCACAGAGTGTTTAAAATCCACAAAAAGATAATATTTTTTGAATTATCTGGTTTTGTTGTGCGATGTAAGGCAAAAATAAAACAATTAAAATTGCAGCGAATACCCAAAAACAAATTAAATATTTTGTGTTACTATTCATAAAATCGTATGTAATAATAAAATTGAATTTTTTACAAGTTTTAAGATGACAAAAATCATAATTTTAGCCTTCACATTATCATTTATTTTTTTTGTAGCATTAAAATATCCTAAGATTAGAAAATTATTTAATTTTATAATTACAAATATTGGTGTAAGAAATTTGATTAATTTATTTTTAAGATTATTGTTTAAACAGTAGCCTAGGAAATATTGAGAAAATTATGCAAAATTTTAATACTCAAATTTTAATTCATGACCTATTTATAGGTAATTATAGCGGATCAGGCAAAGTTTTTATTTTAGGAAATGTTAATGGTACATTTTGTGTTGATGAGTTGATAGTCGGCGTGACTGGAAATTTTTCTGGTAAAATTGTAGCACGATCACTAGTTGTTGAAGGTAAAATTCAGGCAGATGTTGAAACGGAAAAAATACATATTAAATCAAAAGGAAAATTGAAAGGTGATTTGATTTATAGAAATTTAATAATTGAAGATGGAGCTTTTTTAAACTCAAATAAAGTTGTTAAAATGTCAGATAAAGAATCAATTAAAAAATTCAAATTAATTTGATTTGAAAAAAATAAAATGGAAATAAGTTTTGCAAATTTTATAAAATTTAAGATAAATGTGGGAACAATTTTATCTAGTGAAAAAAATGTAAAAGCAACCAATCCAGCTTTTGTTTTAAATATAGATTTTGGTCCCAATATAGGTATAAAAAAAACTTCAGCACAAATTACTAATTATAATTTAAATGAACTTGTTGGTTTACAAGTTATTGCAGTTACTAATTTCCCACCGAAGCAAATTGCCGGAGTTATATCAGAAGTTCTTGTTTTAGGTGGAATTACAAAAAGTGGGATTAAATTACTAACTATTGATGAAAAAGTTAAAAATGGAACAATAATTGGCTGATGAAAAACATTAGAAAATTAAATTCAGAATTAAATGGAATTGTACCCAGTTTACATACGCCATTTAATCCAGATGAATCAATTGATTTTGATAGTCTAAAAAAATTACTAGATCACACTATAAAATCTAAATGTTCAGGTATGCTTGTGGGTGCTGTAGCTGGTGAAACACAAAATTTAAACTTTGAAGAAAAAATTGAGCTCATGGATTTTACTTTAAATTATGTTGCTGATAAGATTCCAGTTATAATAGGTTGCAGTGCTTCTAATCAAAATGATAGAGTAAAATTATCTGTCGCTGCTAAGTCAAAAGGAGCCAGATGGTTTTTGGTCCAGGCACCTGAAAATCTTTCAGGTGAAAAGTTACTAGAATGTTTTAAGGAAATAAGTTCATCAGGTCCAGAAAATTTGATGATACAAGATTTGTCGTGGCATAATGAAGGTCTGTCAGATGGTGATATTCTTAAAATTTTTAAAGAAGTAGAAAAATTTAAAGCATTAAAAATAGAAGTGGTAAATTCTGGACCTAAATATTCAAGAATAATAAAAAAAACAAATGGCTCTTTGCATTTAAGTGGTGGTTGGGCTGTAACAGGACTAATTGAAGCTATTTCAAGAGGAGTTCATTCATTTATTCCATCTACAATGGAAGTTATTTTCAATGCAATATATAATTACGCATCACAGGGTAATTATAGAGAAGCAAGGGAAATATTTAATTTAATATTACCAGTTATTTCATTTACTCATCAACACATCAATATCTCAATAATGTTTTCAAAAATGTTAAGAGTTCAAGAAGGTATATTTAAGACAAGTGTTTGCAGAGGTGAAATTCAAAATCTTGATAAGTTTCAGTTAGAAGAAGCAAAATTAAATATTAAAAATATAATTTCTCTTCAAAAAAAATATTTAAATTAAACATTTTGGTTCTTTGTCGTTTAATAGGATAAGTAATTTAAACATTTTCCTCCTCTATTAATTTAGATACATGGAGCCTTAAACAAAGATGCTCCATGTGTTTAAATTTCTTAAACTTGACTTAACGAAATAAAGGTGAAAAAGTTTATTAAATTATGAAAAATTTGATTAAAACCTCTGAAAATTATCCAATTCCCAAAAAAATGAAAGCATGGGTTTTATGTAATCCTAATGAATTGAAATTGGTTAAAAAAAATGTACCGATGCCTAGTTTCTCCGAAGTTTTAGTTAGGATAGACGCAGTAGCAATTTGTGCAACAGACTTAGATGTTATTAGTCATGGCCCTCCAGCCATGATTGAGGGTGGGCTCCCATTTAACAAAAATTTTACCCCAGGTCATGAATATATGGGAACCATTGTTGCACTAGGTCCATGTGTAAATGAATTTAATATTGGAGATAGAGTTACTGTTGAAATCCATGCTGGGTGCGGTCAATGTAAAAGGTGCAGAATGGGAATGTATACGTCATGTCATAATTATGGTTTAAATTATGGAGAGCATGATAAAGGACATCGAGCAAATGGCTTTACAACAGATGGTGGTTTTAAAGAATATGCTATCAATCATATAAATACATTAATTAAGATTCCAGATGAAATGTCAGATGAGGAAGCAACCTTGGTTGTTACTGCAGGAACTTCTATGTATGGATTGACAGAACTCGGAGGTTTAGTCTCAGGAGAAAGTTTGGTTGTTATAGGTCCGGGTCCAATAGGCTTGCTGGGTGTTGCTATAGCAAAATCTTTAGGGGCAAGTCCTGTGATTCTGGTTGGGACAAGAAATAAACGATTAAAAATTGGAAAAAAGCTTGGTGCAGATTATTTGTTAAATGTAAAAAAAGAAAAAAATGTAGTAGAAGTTGTAAAATCTATTACTGGAAATATTGGAGTGGATTATGTTCTGGAGTGTGCAGGTACTGAACAAGCTTTAAATGATGCAATTTTGATGACCAATAGAGGAGGAAAAATTTGTTTGGCAGCTTTTCCTCACGATAAGGTTAAAATTAACATACCTTATATGGTTATAAACAATATTTATATGTATGGGATCAGGGGTGAAGGCAAAAGCGCCACGCACAGGGCGTTGTCTTTTATGAAAGATAAGAAGTTTGATGCAAAATTAATTCATACTCATACTTTTAATTTAGAAGATTTGAAAATTGCACTTAAATATTCAAGAGAGAGAGTTGATGATGCAATTAAAGTAGTTCTAAAAACAGGAGAATAATTTAAATGTCTTTTGAAAATAATAGTTTAGTTTATATCACCGTAAAGAATGAGAAAGAGGGTATGAACATTGCTAAATTAGCAATAGAAGGTAAGCTTGCTGCATGTGCTAATCTGTACCCAAAAATTCAATCAATTTATGAATGGAACAATCAAATTCAAATTGATAAAGAATCAGTTTTAATACTAAAAACCAAGAAAAAAAAATACAAAGAGTTAGAAAAATTGATTATAGAAAACCATTCTTATGATATACCATGTATTTTATTGTTGCCGATTGATAACGGGTATAAGAATTTTATGAATTGGATAGAAGAAAGACTGGATTGATCCTAATTTTTTCTTACAACTTTTCCAATATAAGGCAGATTACGATTATTTTGGGCATAATCTATTCCATAACCAACAACAAATTCATCTGGTATGTCAAAACCGCTCCATTTAAGATTTATTTCAGTTTCTCTTCTTGATGATTTATTTAACAGACAACATATTTCCAATGAATTTGGTTTTCTTCCATTCAATAACTTTATAACTTGATTTAAAGTATGCCCAGTATCAACTATGTCTTCAACTAAAAGAACATCTACATTTTTAATATCTGTATTTAAGTCACTTAAAATTCTAACATTTTGAGAAGATGACATTGCATTTCCATAACTAGAAACAGTCATAAAATCGATTTCAACAGGAATTTTTATTGTTCTTGCCAAATCTGCTATAAACACAAAAGATCCTCTTAACAAACCAACAACCAAAAGTTTTTTTGAATTTTTATAAAAATAATTAATTTCATTACTTAAAGATTCAATTCTTTCTTTAATTTCATTTTCTTGAATTAATATTTCAACTTCATATTTAAATGTCATAACCAAAACTATATAATAAATATTTACTACATTTAAAGTTAAATTTATTATAACGAAAAAGGATTTTATTTTGACTACATTTTTTTTAGGAAGCATACTCAGTTTCATGGTTTTTTTCCCTGCAATTGTTGCTCCTTCGGTTTTTAAAGTTTTAAATGAAAAAAATGCTGGGAAATTGCTAAGATTTTTTTTCCCGAGATATTATATTTTTGGCATTTTTTTGAGTTTTTTTGGTCTTTTATCTGCTTTATATGAAAATTCAGTGCTTCTCATTTATTCATTTATGTTTTTATTCGTAACTTTTCTTTTTTCAAAACAGATTTTAACACCTGCTATAAATAACGCTAGAGATAGAAATCAAATTAAACGATTTGAAATATTACATAGATGTTCTGTAATAATAAATTTTATTCAAATATTAGTATGTTTTGTATTAATTTTGAACTCAACAATTTTTCAATATGAATTTTAGAAAAAAATGAGAACTCAAGTAGTAATTATTGGAGGTGGGCCATCAGGATTACTTTTATTTCAACTTTTATGTTTAGCTGAAATAGACTGTATAGTTTTAGAAAAACATACAATAAAACATGTTTTGTCAAGAATTAGAGCAGGCGTTCTTGAACAAGGGTCAGTAGATTTATTAAAAAAAGCAAAAGCAAATCAAAGATTAAAAAAAGAAGGTTTTACTCATGAGGGAATATTATTGTCAGCAAAAAATTATAGTTTTAGGATAGATTTTAAATCTTTGGTTAATAAAGTTGTGACTGTTTATGGTCAAACAGAGGTGACAAGAGACTTATATGGGTTAACAAAAAAAAATAATGGAAAACTTTTTAATTCAGCAAAAAATGTAATACCCTATAATTTTAATTCCGATAAGCCTTTTGTTAGTTTTTATCATGATGGTTTAGAAAAAAAAATAAATTGTGATTTTATAATTGGATGTGATGGTTTTCATGGTGTCACTCGTAAAACCATTCCCAAAAATCAAATTAAAATTTCTGAGAGAGTTTACCCATTTGGATGGCTGGGCGTTTTGTCTAAGACACCTCCAGTTAATAACGAATTAATTTATGCAAATCACGAAACTGGCTTCGCTTTAGCATCTATGAGAAATAAAAATTTAAGTAGATATTATTTACAAACTTCTATCAACGATAATGTTAAGAATTGGACTGACAAGAGGTTTTGGAATGAATTGAAAAAAAAATTACCAAATGATGCTGCTCAAAGTTTAGTTATAGGTCCTTCTGTAGAAAAATCTATAGCACCTTTAAGGTCATTTGTTTCTGAACCGATGAAGTTTGGGTCTTTATTTTTAGTAGGAGATGCTGCTCACATAGTCCCACCAACAGGTGCAAAAGGTTTAAATTTGGCTTTTTCTGATGTTTATTATCTTTATCAAGCTCTTAAAAAGTATTTTCATAATGATGATAAAAATGCAGTTAATTATTATTCTGATTTTGCTTTAAGAAGAGTTTGGAAAACCACTAGGTTTAGTTGGTGGATGACATCAACCTTGCATAGGTTTCCTGATCAATCTTCTTTTGACCAACAAATCCAAGAGGCTGAAATAGAATATTTAGAAGGTTCATTATCGGCTCAAAAAGCTTTGGCAGAAAATTATGTAGGTTTGCCATTTTAGAGAAGTTAATCAAGATATGAAAAAATTATTAATTTTAAGAAAAAAAAGTAAAAATCAACCTAGAAGATTGTTTCCAGATTATGAATCAAGTATTTTAAGATCACCTAAATCACATTTAATTAAATCCATACCTACAAATACTGAAATGTCAGGACCTATGTTCGATAAGAATATAATTGCCAATCTAGATAATGATTTGACTTTAAATTATTCTGTTGATGGTTCTAAAGCTATTGGTCAGGAAATTTTTGTGTATGGATTTGTTAGAGATCAGTTTGGTAAACCTCAAAAAAATATTTTAATTGAGATTTGGCAAGCTAATGCTGGTGGTAAATATCGACATAAGAAAGATATTAATGATGTAAGCTTGGACCCAAACTTTGCTGGTTGTGGGAGATTTTTAACTTCATCCGATGGTTATTACTGCTTCAAAACAATTCAGCCTGGAGCTTACCCTTTCCCAAATAATGGTATTTCATGGAGGCCAATGCACATACATTTTTCATTATTTGGAAGTAGTTTTATACAGAGACTTATTACGCAGATGTATTTTGAGGGAGATCCACTAATTCCAATGTGTAGTATGATAAGATCAATTCCCAATAAGAAATCAAGGAATTCTTTAATTGCAAAACTAGATTTATCAAAATCAGATACTGATAAAATGCTATCATATAAATTTGATATAATTTTAAGAGGAAAATACCAAACTATTTTTGAGAATAGATTAGAAGGGATGTAAATTGAAAAATAATAATAATATATTTCCAGAAACCCCATCTCAGACAGCAGGTCCATTTGTACATATTGGCTTAACGCCAAATTTAATTGGGATAAAAAAAGTTTTTGAAACCGATTTAGGTTTGAAATCTTTTGTAGATATTTCTGATGAAGATATGATTAATATAACTGGCACTATTTTTGATGGTTCCAACTGTCCAGTTTTTGATGTGATGATTGAAACTTGGCAGTGTGATCCAGCAGGTATCTTTAGTCATGACAAAGGATTTTGTCGATTTATGCCTAATTTAAAATCTGGAAAATTTTCTTTCAATACAGTCAAGCCTGGATTTACAAAAAATTTTGATGGAAATATTCAAAGCCCGCATATTTCTTTCTTCATTGTAGCTAGAGGTATTAATCAACCATTAATTACTCGAATGTACTTTAATGAAAAAGAAACAAAAAACGATTATTTGTTAAATAAAATTAAGAAACAAAAAATTAAAAAAACATTAATTGCAAAAAAAATTGATGAAAAAAAATATTTATTTAATATATTCCTTCAAGGAGCAAATGAAACTGTCTTCTTTGATTTTTAAATTTTAATGATGAGATTTTAAATTGCCTAGATCATTACACATGATAAAACATTATCAGCATTATAAAGAACAGCTTGATGAAGATAATCAAAATACAAAAAATAGTAAACCAAAAGGTCTGTTAGCATTTTTTCTATTTTACTGTTATGTTGTTTTTTGGGGATATGTTTTTTGGATGCCTCCTCTTCAATCTATTAATTAGTTTTATTTTATGAAAAGAAATAAGGAAACAATTATTTGGGAACCCAGAGAACTAATTTATGCTACTGGGAGCAACTCAGATGAGGCTTATTTAATTGTCCAAGGTACTGTGAGCCTGGAAACTAAAGATGGCTTTCCATTAAGTAAGCTTGGTGAAGGAGAAATTTTTGGTGAAACTTCACTTTTGCTAGGTGTAAAAAGAACAGTAACTGCTAAAGCAGGAGAAAAAAAAGTTTTAGCAAACATCATCCCAAAAGATTATTTTTCAAAATTATCAAAAACAGATGTTGTTCTAAATGCTTTGATTAGAAAAACACAAGTTAGGTTAATTGATGCAAATAAAAAAACAAATAAACTAGCAAAAGAAATTTCAGATCTTTTATCTTCAATGAAAGATAATAAAGGTAGTGAACAGAATGAGCTGGCAAATCGAATCTCTAATTTAAGAACCAAAATCACAGAAATTAATAAAGTCAACAATGATTGACTAATTTTTTTAACTCAGAATAAATCCTTTGTAATTACTTTCTTTAACTTTATCACATATTTCCTTATAGACAGGTAGTCCACCTGCATATGGCATAAAAACTTGAGGTTTCCCAGGAATATTTGCTCCTAAATACCACGAATGTTTAACAGTAGGTAGCAAGGTTTTATTAGCAGCTTCATTGACTTTTTTACCCCATTCATCTGATTTTTTATTAGTCGTGCATATTGTTTCATAATTATTGTCAATCATATATTTTATACAATCAGTAACCCATTCAACATGTTGTTCAATTGCAGTTGGCATATTTGTAAGTACAGATGGACTCCCAGGGCCAGTAATAGTAAACATATTTGGGAAACCAGGAATTTGAATGCCAAGATATGTTTTGGGTCCTTCTTTCCAATAATCTTCTAACTTTAAACCATTTTCACCAGTAACATTTAATTTTATTAGAGATCCTGTCATCGCATCGTATCCTGTAGCAAATACTATCATATCTAAATTAAAATAGTTTTTTTCAGTGCATATGCCATATTCATCAATATATTTGATTGGATCTGATCTTATATCAACCAAATGAACATTATCTCTATTATATGTTTCAAAATAATTTGAATCTATAGGAGGTCTTTTACCTGCATAAGGATGATCAAAGTTTGTTAAAATTTTTGCATATTCTTTATTTTTAACTATTGTTCTGATTTTGTGCTTAATGAATTCTGAAGCTGTTTTATTAGCATCTTGATTACTAATAATATCTTTAAAAGTTCCTCTAAATTGAAGACCACCCTTTTCCCATGCTTTCTCATATCTTTTTAATCGTTCAATTTCATCAACATCATGGACAAGTGTTTCACTAATAATAAAGGCATGACCATTAGGGGTTGTCCTAACAGTTTTTCTGAGTTTTTTATAATTTTCTTTTACATATGTTTTAAATTCAGCAGTAAGAGGTTTATTTCTAGCAGGCACACTATAATTTGGGGTTCTTTGAAACACAGTTAACTGTTTTGCAGATTCTGCTATAACTGGTACAGCTTGAATCCCAGTTGATCCGGTGCCAATTTGACCAACAATTTTACCATTAAAGTTAACATCATTTTTTGGCCAATTTCCAGTATGAAAATATGATCCTCTGAATTTGTTTAATCCTTGAATATTTGGGATATTGGCTGTGGAAATACAACCTACTGCAGTAATTAAAAATTTGGCTGATATAGTTTTGTTGATGGAAGTTTCTATATTCCATTTTTTTTCATTTTCTTGATAAGTGGTCTTTATAACTTCTGATTTAAAAGAAATATCCTTTTTTAGATCAAATTTTTCTGAAACGAAATTAAGATATTTTCTTATTTCTGCATGACCTGGGTATCTTTCACTCCATTCCCATTCTTTAAAAATTTCATCTGAAAAAAAGTAAGTGTAAGCATGACTTTCAGTGTCACACCTTGCACCAGGATATCTGTTCCAGTACCATGTCCCACCAACTCCTTCACCTTTTTCTAAAACTAAACAATTTAACTTTAGATGATTCCTAAGACAATAAAGTTGGTATAAACCAGAAAACCCAGCTCCAACTATTACTGCATCATATTCTTTTTTTATGCTTGAATTCATATTTATTTAAAACTAATTATATTATAATTTAATAGAAGATTATCACAAATGCAAAAAAAACTATAAAAATTGTTAAGTTATATTTATTTATTTGGAGATAATAGTGGATCCAGTTAGTCAAGGAGCCTTTGGAGGAGCATTTGCTCTGATTTTATCATCCAGAAAAAAGATCTTTGCGGCAACTCTAGTTGGAATTATTGCTGGATTATCACCAGATTTAGATACATTAATTCGCTCTTCTGATGATCCTTTATTACATCTAGAGTACCATAGACAAATTACACACTCTTTATTTTTTATTCCGATTGGCGCTCTAGTAGTTACAATATTTTGCCGTATATTTTTTTTTAAAAAATTATCTTTTTCTGAAAATTACATTTTTGCATTTTTGGGATATGCAACTCATGGTTTATTGGATACATGTACGAGTTATGGGACACAATTATTATGGCCCTTTTCAAACGAAAGGTTTGCTTGGAACAATATTTCTATCATTGATCCTTTTCTTACGCTTCCTATTTTAATTTTAATAATTTTTACAGTTATTTTTAAAAATAAAATATATAACGTAATAACAATTACTTGGATTTTTATTTATCTTGGTTTTGGTTTTTTTCAAAATTATGAAGCCACAAAATCAGGTATTAAATTAGCTAAATTCAGAAAACATAATTTTGAAAGTTTAACTGTTAAACCAAGTATAGGAAATTTATTCTTGTGGAAAATAGTATATTTATATAATGGAGAATATTTTGTAGATGCTGTAAATTTAATAGGAAAACCAAAATTTTGTTTTGGAACAAAAATTACAAAATTAGAAGTTGGGAAGCATTTCGAAAAATTGCATTCTAGTAGCAAACAATTTAACGATATTAAAAGATTCGATTGGTTTTCTCAAGGTTATTTGGGATATGACTCAAAAAAAGAAATAATTACCGATGTTAGATACTCCTTAATCCCAAATCAGGTTGATGGTTTGTGGGGAATAAAAATAAACAAAGATCCGAGTTATCAAGGACATGTTAAATGGGTTGTAAACAGAAGTGATTTGAAAAACAAATGGACAAAATTTAGTAATATGTTAATTGGAAGTGAATGTAAGGAATTAACCAAGTAATTTAAAATTTGGTTTTTCAAAAAAAGTGTCAACGAACAATTTTGTTTTATCCTTTTGTTTATTTGTAATATTCCCAAATCTTAAATTTTCAAAAAATTTTTTAACAATTTCATCCTCGGACAAAGGATTTTTTTTCCCACCTCTTAAACCAGCTTGATGTTCGGTAATTTTCTTCCCGTCATTAGTTTTTATAATAATTGTTCCAGTGTAATTATCTGGATATTCGTTATATGGATCAATTTCATATTTTACTTTAGAAGCTATTTTCAACAATTTTGTATCTTTAATTTTCGTTTTCGAAAACTCTTCCAACCCAGCCTTACCATACATGAGTCCAATAGCTATACAATACGGAACTGAGAATTTTGCACTATATTCTGTTGTAGGGTTTTGTTTTTCATTAAGAGGCTCCCATAGTCGGTGAACTGTTCCTTCTCCAACCTTACATATGATTTCAGAAATTTTTTCTATGTTTATTTTATTTTTTGCTTTAATTGCACAATCAATAAATGGTTGGGTCATTGTACCACAGGCATATGGTTTTAATGCTAAATCGCTTGAGTACCATTTTAAGCCTAATTGATTGTTAATAATTGAAAAATCAGGTTTAATTTGCTTGCTAGCAAAGGCTTTAAATATTCCATGTTTTCCATCAAAAATAGTTCTTGGTCCGATAAATTTATTTTTGCCCAAAAATGATGATTTCCAACCGCATGCTGCCGCCCATCCTGGGTGCAATCTCTTTGTCCAAGTTCCTTCGGCTAAGTACTCAATTATCCCTGAAGCCATGCTACCAACTATTCCTAAAGCTGAAACGGTTTGGTTTTTATTATTGCCAATTGCTTTTGAAATTCCAACACTGGCTCCAAAAGCACCAAGTATGGCTGTAGGGTGAAAGCCTTGCCGATGAATAGACGTTGGGGAAACCAAGGCTAATCTGCATATAAGTTCTGCACCAACTGCTAAACCAGAAATTATTTCATTATATTTTAAATTAAAATGTTGAGCGGAAGCAAGAATAGAAGGTATCATGACTGAACCTATATGTACCGGTGTTCCTTCAAATGTGTCATCAAAATCTTCTCCATGAATGGCTGTACCATTAACTATGATTGCATCAAAAGGACTTAAAGTTAGTTTATGACCAACAGCAATAGAATTTCCAGTTTCTGTAAAAGAACACATTAAAGATTTGATATATTTTTGATTTCTAGAAGCTATCATTAATCCGAATGAATCAAGTAAAATTAACTTTAATTTTTTTTTTAAATCTTCAGGAATATTATTAGCTTTTATTTTTGAAGACCAGTTCACAAAGCTCTCTGAAATGGATTCAGAATTTAATTGGTTTTTTAGCATTTAATTTTTTTTGAATATTTTAGACCAAAAAGGTGTGCTTAAACTTAAAAATGTCAAAATAAAAAAAACAACGACAATGGGTTTTTCAAGTAAAGCAAAAAAATTGTTATCGTGAATGATCATGGATTGTGAAAAACTTTCTTCAACTAATTTACCTAAAATTAAACCCATTACTAGAGGGGCTGCCGAAAAACCATGTCTGTTCATAAAATATCCAACAACACCAAAACCTAGCATTATCCAAACATCAAACATTGAGGAACTAAATGAATAAGAACCAATCATCGCAAAAATGAATACGGCTGGCCATAAAAGTTTTTTAGGAATAAAAGCTACAAGAGAAAAGAATTTTGCCCCAACTAAGCCAATAAATAAAAAACCAAAATTTGCAATTAACATAGCACCAAAAATTGCATAAACAAACTCTGGGGTTTCATTTATAAGATAAGGTCCTGGTCGAAATCCATGCATTATTAAAGCTGCTAAAATTAGCGCTGTAGAGCCGCTTCCAGGAATTCCTAACGCAAGAGTTGGTACCATTGCTCCGCCAGCAGCTGCATTATTAGCAGCCTCTGGTCCAGCTATGCCCTCTGGTGATCCTTTACCAAATTGTTCTTTATTTTTTGACCATCTTCTAGCTTCATTATAACCCATTATAGCTGCAACAGTTGAACCCTCTGCTGGTAATATCCCAATAAAAGTACCAAGTCCAGATGAACGCAATATTGTATACTTTAATTTTTTTAGTTCGAAAATTGTTGGTAATCTTAAAGCTTTAGCATGAATTCTATCTACTGCGGCGTTCAATGTTTCAGATTGTTTAAAAAGTTCACTTACTGCAAATAAACCAATTAAAACGGGAACAAAACTTATACCTTCTTCTAAGTCAGGGATATCAAAAGTAAACCTCTCCACGCCAGTTGTTAAATGTATCCCAATTGTTCCAATTAAAACTCCTACACAACCAGAAATTAAATTTCTTAATGAAGATTTACCACTCATCGTTGCGAGCATAGATAAAGCAAATATTGCTAATCCGAAATATTCTTGAGGCCCAAATTCTAAAGCTACTTTTGCTAACATAGGTGCTGCAAAAATAAACACAATTAAACTAAATATTCCTCCTAATACACTTGAAACCGCTGCTAAACCAAGTGCCCTTCCTGGCTCTCCATTCTTTGCCATCGGGTATCCATCTAGTGCTGTTGCTACAGCAGGTGGTGCACCAGGTGCATTAATCAAAATAGCAGTAATTGAACCACCAAATGTTCCAGCGCAATATAAAGCTGCCATCATTGCAATTGCTGCAACGGGGTTTAGTGTAATTGTAAAAGGTATCAATAAAGCGATTGCCATAGGTGAACTTAATCCAGGCAAAGCTCCTACTAAAACGCCTATTAACACTCCACCCAAAATAAGAAGGATGTTCTCAATTTGTAAAATTAGTGATAATCCCGTTATTACGTCTTCCACATTATTACCTATTTATAAAAATATTCTAAAAGCCCAGGCTCAAAATAAACCCCTAAAATAAAATTGAAAATAAAAATTATTGCCATTGGAAATAAAATAATATAAGGCAAAAGAATTTTTAAGTTTCTTTCTCCCCAAAAAAAGGGTATTATAATACATGTTACCGCAATAGTAATGTAAGCTCCCAAAAACTCTGATGATGCTATAACTATGAGTAAAATGATCATGGTAGCATAAGTAACAAAACTAACTTTCTTTTTTCTTCCAGAGTCAATGTCCTTGCCAGAATTCTTTAAAAAAAGATGTTCAAAAGGAATCATCAATGTCATTAAACCTATAGTGATCAATAAAATTTTTGGAAAAGTTTCAGCTTGAATATTTTGTGCGAAAAGGTCTGATACTTCTTCAAAATTATCAGTTTCATTCCATAACAATACTATTATAGCAAATATAAAAATTGCTATAATAGTATCAGTTTTATTAAATAAAGATTTAAACTTACTTACTTTCATCTTTATTTTAATTATTTAATTAGCCCCAAATCTTTCAAAGCACTTTGAGCAACTTTGAACTCTTCTTTTAAATGCTTGTCCCAAACAGCTGTTCCTGCAACACTGGCTTCTACAGTCAGTCCGGCACTTTTTAAGTAATTTGCAAAGACTTTATGTTTCATGGCTTTTACAAAGCCTTCAGAGACTTTATCAATTATCTCTTTTGGTGTTGATGCTAATACAGCATATCCTCTGGTAGTTGAACACTTAGCTTTTATTCCTAATTCAAAAGAAGATGGAACATTGGGATAATCTTTTAGTCTTTTTTCAGCCAAAACTACCAAGGCTCTAAAAGTTCCGTCAGCAACTTGATTTGTTGCTTCACTCACATTAGGTAAAGTTGCATCAATTTTTCCAGCCATAAGTGCTTGAACCATTTGAGCTCCAGATCCAAATGGAACAACTTTGAACTTAATTCCAGCTTCTTTTGCAAATTGCGCTAGACCAATATGTTCAGTTCCTCCAATTTGAGCCACTCCCCAATTTAGAGGACCCTTTTTTGAAGCACTAATTAAATCTTTAAGAGTTTTGTATTTACTTTTTCCTGAAACAGTAATAAAAGTTGGGTCATCCATAGCACGAGCTATTCCGACAATATCATCTATTTTCATGTTAGACTTTCCTCTAGCCATGGTATATAGGTGGGATTGTGTAAGAGCCATAACAGTATAACCATCTGCTGGTTTTGTAAGAACATAATTTTGTGCTTTTGCTCCTGAACCACCTCTTTTAGACATTATTCTGATATCAGTTTTTAATATTCTTCTAGCTCTAATCGAGACCATTCTTGCAGTAGTATCAGTTCCACCACCATATTTAGCATGAATAACTAGATCGATTGGCTTACTGGGATATTTGTCTGCATTTGCTGAAACTCCAAATAAAAAAAGAAAACTCATCATGCCACCTAAAGTAACAATAAGTTTTCTTTTTAAGTTTTTAAAAATAACACTCACTATTTCCTCCATTTTTTAATTCTGGAAATTATGCTCACATTTTTTATATGAATCAACAAATACTTTGAGGAGAAAAAGATTAATTTGTTTTTAAACTAACTTATTATCACCTTTTATTTGCGTACGGTGCATTATTCTTCTGGTTTGGGGATCGAAGGCATCTCTTTTGTGAAGTAAATATAAGTTTTTCCAAATTAATAAGTCACCTTTTTCCCATTTTTGGGTCCATGTGAATTGATTTTGAGTAGCGTGTTTCCATATTTCATCTAATAGTTTTTCACTGTCTTCGATTTTCATTCCTAATACATAGGCATAAGGTCGTCTGCCTAAGAATAATCTTTTTTTATTATTTTCTGGGTGAGTTAAAACTATAGGGTGTCTGGCTCCAGGAGTTTTTCTTGGATCTGAAAATTCTTCATAACCTTTTCTTAACATCCCAGCACTATTATGTGATGAATCATGTATCAAAAACTTTCCATCAATTTTATTCTTTAAATTATTTGGTAAATTTTTATAAGCTGCATGCATATCAGCAAAATGAGTATTACCTTGATTTTTAGGGACTTCTAATGCATACAAAATGCCATATTTTGGTGGGGTTTCCAAATAAGTCATATCAGCATGCCATGTAGCTTCACCATCACCTAAGTTCCCAATCGGAATGCCATCATCATTTTTTACATTAGAAATAACGTTAATTTCGGGGTGCTCAGGAAGAAAGTTTACTCCATAAGGGTTTGCAGCAGGGGGATCTAAATCACCAAATAATCTACTAAATTCTTTTAATTTATAGTCATCAATAACTTGATTTCTTATAAGAACAACTAATCTTTGATTAACAAAATTTTTAATTGCATAAATTTCTTTAGAATTAATTTTTTTATTTAGGTCTAAATTTAAAATTTTGCCACCTAGTGAACTCTTACTATTTTTGAATTTCACAATTATTCCTTTTTTGGATTATCCTAATTCAAACTGATAGTCGGTCAAGGCAAATAATTTTTCTGTATTAATAATGGGGTGCCAGTTTTTTTCAATAATTAGCTGTCCTTTCTCAAATTTAAGTGGATTTTTTATATAATTAAATTCTTTTTTTATTTTCATCAAGCCGTTGTACTCACCAGCTTTAAAAATAAGGTTGTTGGCAACCATTGCTTCCATCCAGCAGTTTATTATACCCCCTAGTCCGTCACCCAATACTATTTGAATTCCTTTTTTATGTGCAAACACAATTGCTTCTTTTAGCAATTCAAGAGAATAAAATCGTTTTAGTTTTAATTTACAATATTTTATCCCCTTAATTTTTGAAGCTCTTTCGATATCTTTTAAGCTGCAAATTGGTTCATCAAGCATGATAGGTATTTTTGAGATTTTAGCCACATTAGCATTTGCTTCCCAATTTTTTGAAGCACAGGGTTGTTCAAACAATTCAATGCCAAAGGGATCTAATGATTTGACAAAATAACATCCCTCTTTTTCAGTATAGCCTCTGTTAGCATCAATCCTAATTTGTCCTCTATCATGCAAATGTTTTTGAATTGTTTGAACTCTCTTTATGTCATCGTTAAGGTTTTTACCAACTTTTATTTTAAAGGTTTTAAATCCAAGCTCTTCCAATTGATCTAATTCTTCTTTAATTTCTTCTTCATCATCAGAATTGAATGAGGTTAATATTTCAGATTTTATAGTCTTCTTTTGTTTTAAAATTTTATTTTCTTCTAACATTTCAATAGCTGTATAGACACAAGTTGAGGCAACTGGACTTTTGTTGGCATTTTGTAAAACTATTCTTTTTGCAGTATCTATGTTCTTATTAAGAACTTTCTCAGCTAGATTATGGATAAAATTCCACCCAAGTTCTCTGCTTTCAAAGCTTGAACCTGGGGAAATGTGTTGCTCACCCCACCCTTCTCTTCCTTCATTATCTATTATGTTTATTAAAAACGGTTTAAAATTATAAAATGTTTTATATGATAATTTGTAGGGCTTTATCAGATCTAAATTTAGATAGTAACAAGAAATATTTTTAATTTTGTTATTATTGATTGACAAAAAAGAGATCCTTATAAAAAATTAATCTTCATTTTTAATTTAATAACATTAGTATTAATTTGATCAAGGAGAATAAATGCCAGTTTATAGTTTAGGTGAAAAAAAACCTCAATTACCGGATGAAGGTTTATATTGGGTGGCCCCTGATGCTCATGTTATTGGTAATGTTATCTTGGGAAGAGATGTTGGGGTTTGGTTTGGCTCCGTTTTACGTGGAGATAATGATTTAATTAAAATTGGAAACGAATCGAATATTCAAGAAAATACGATTATACATGTAGACCCAGGTTGTCCTGTTACCATAGGGAAAAATTGTACGATTGGTCACAATGCAATAATTCATGGTTGTACTATTGGGAATAACTCTCTGATTGGAATGGGATCAACTATATTAAACAATGCTAAAATTGGAAATAATTGCTTGGTTGGAGCAGGTTCTTTGGTCACTGAAAATAAAGAATTTCCTGATGGGTCTTTAATTGTTGGTTCCCCAGCTAAGGCTGTTAGAGAGCTTAGCCAAGAAATGATAGACAATATGACAAATTCATCTAAGCACTATGTTACAAATTTTAAGAAATTTGTTAAAGAAATGTCTAAGATTAAATAATTTTATCCTCTTTTAAACTTTTTATTTCTTCATCACTGTAACCTAAATTTGAAAGTATTTCAGAATTGTGTTCGCCTAGTTTAGGAGCAATTTTAATCTTTGCTGGTGTTTTTGAAAACTTCCAAGGTGTGCCGTGAACTTTCATGTTTTTGTTTAATTCTGGGTACCAAACTTCAGTTACATAATTATTTTCTTTAATATTTGGATCATTAGAGGCCTCCAGCATAGTATTTACATGTGTAGAAATCATGTCAGCATTCCTCAAAATAGATATCCAATGATCTCTTTTCTGTTTTGAAAATAAATCAGCAAGTTTGTTTAAAATATCTATTTTTTTCTGTTCAGCTTCAAAAGCAAGCCCAAGGTCTATTAAATTTTCTTTTTCAAGAATATCATAAAAATTAAGTGCTTTCATTGCTACTGACCAATTTTCTGGGCTCAATTGAAGGGCAAATGGTTTGTCATCTATATCGTTAAAGCAGGCTGCTATTCCAGGCTTTTCTCTAGTTCCATTTATCCTTGCTCCAGTTATAGGGGGTTTGTTGCTCCACATTGATGTTGTCATAGTCCAGCCCAGAAGTCTGAAGGCGCTTCCGACAAGAGATGTTTCTAATTTTTGTCCTTTACCTGTTTTTTGAGCATTAATGTAAGCTGCTAAAATTCCTCCAAATGTTAAAATAGCACAACTTTCATCAGCGACTGAGGCTACACCTGTTCTTAAATTGATCCCGGGTATTGAATATGCCTCAGCAATACCACTTAAAGCCTGTCCGACAGCATCAGTTCCTGGTAAATTACCATCAGGAGCATCAGGTCCATATGCTGAAACAGAAGCATAAACTATTTTTGGGTTTATTTTACTTAAGGTTTCATAATCAAAATTTAGTTTTTCAGCAACTCCAGGTCTAAAGTTTTGTCCAAAAATGTCAGCATCCTTTACTAACTCATGAAGTATTTTTTGACCTTTATCTGACTTTAGGTTTAGCGTAAGACTTTTTACTCCTCTGTTATTAGTTTCAAAAAAAGATCCTGTTGAACCCATTAGATAACCAGACTTTCTATTCATATCACCTTTTCCAGGAGTCTCAATTTTTATTACCTCTGCACCAAGATCTGCCATGAGCATGTAGGGTACTGTGCCCGCTTGCGCTGTCGAGCAAGCTACTATTCTAAGATCTGAAAGAGCTCCATTATTTTCAATCATTTCATGCCTCTATTTTTCTTCTAATTTTGGAAGGTTATAACGATCTTCTGAATTTAACCACCCATTATAATTAGGCTTTCTTTTTTCTGCAAAAGCCCTTCTGCTTTCCATTCTATCTTCTGTGTCTCCATGAAGATGAAGTTTTTCCGCTAAGTCTGAAATGTTAGTAGGAATTTTTGGAGCCATATGTTTCATCATATAGAGTGTGTTAACTCTTGCTGCTGGCGGAAGTGTTAACAAATGTTCTGCCATGGAGTTGGCTTCACTCATTAAATCTTTTTCATCCACCAATCGATTGACAAAGCCTACTTGATACATTCTTTCGGCTGAAATTCTATACCCAAAAGCCATTTCAGTTGCTATGGGGTGAGGTAAATTTCCGTAGTGACCGTGATTGTAACCTCCAAGCAGCCAGCGCTTTGCTTCAGACATTTCGAAAACAGCATCTTTAACAGCAATCCTTAAATCTGTTCTTTCAACAAGCATAAATCCACCACCCATCGCAAAACCATTTACAGCAGCAATTACAGGTTTTTGAAGTGTTCCATTTTGAAACGGATTCACTAAATTTTTTTCAACCATTTCTTTTGGAGATCCAGCAATTCCTCTTTCAACTGATTCCTTCATGTCTTCACCAGCACAAAACCCTCTTCCTGTTCCAGTTAAAATGGCGACTTCTAAGTTTTCATCTTTATCAAAACGGGTAAAAGCTTTAGCCATACCTTCTCTAATAACTGTGCTAAGTGCATTTAATCTTTCCGGACGATTCAATCTTATTGTAATGATCTGCCCATTAATTTCAGTTTCAACAAAACTCATTTATACAACTCCTAAAGAAATTTTTTTAAAATTTTATATACTAAAAAATGTTGCAAGTCATGATTTTTAAATCATAATTGCAAACTAATAAATAAAAAATATTTTTTTATTAAGGGGAGATCAATTATGAAAACTAGAGCAGCAGTTGCAGTTGCAGCAGGTAAACCACTTGAAATAATGGAAGTTGAACTTGATGCTCCAAGAGAAGGTGAGGTTCTAGTTGAAATAAAGGCAACTGGTATTTGTCATACGGATGAATTTACCTTATCAGGAGCTGATCCAGAGGGTATGTTCCCTGCTATTTTAGGTCATGAAGGAGCAGGAGTGGTAAAAGAAGTAGGTAAGGGTGTCTCTTCTTTAAAGGAAGGTGATCATGTAATACCCTTATATACACCAGAATGTAGGCAGTGCGAATATTGTCTTCATCCTAAAACAAATTTGTGTCAGGCCATCCGAACTACTCAAGGCCAAGGAGTAATGCCAGATGGGACAAGTAGATTTTCTATAAATGGAAAATCTATACTTCACTATATGGGCACATCGACATTTTCTAACCATACAGTTGTTCCAGAGATTGCTCTCGCAAAAGTTAATAAATCAGCCCCTTTTGATAAAATTTGTTATATAGGGTGCGGTGTTACAACTGGAATAGGGGCAGTCACAAACACAGCTAAAGCTGAAGCCGGTTGCAAAGCAGTAGTTTTTGGACTTGGAGGAATTGGTCTTAATGTCATCCAAGGTTTAAGGATGATTGGGGCAAATATGATAGTTGGTGTAGATACCAATAGATCAAAAGAAGAATGGGGGAAAAAATTTGGCATGACTCATTTTGTAAACCCCAATGATGTTAAAGATGATTTGGTAAATCACCTTATAGAAATGACTAATGGCGGAGCAGATTATTCCTTTGAGTGTATAGGTAACGTTGATGTCATGCGTCAAGCTTTAGAATGTGCTCATAAAGGTTGGGGCGAAAGTATTATCATTGGAGTTGCAGGAGCAGGTAAAGAAATATCTACCAGACCTTTTCAACTTGTTACTGGAAGAAGTTGGAAGGGGACTGCTTTTGGAGGAGCTCGTGGTCGTACAGATGTTCCGAAAATTGTTGATTGGTATCTTCAAGGTAAAATTGATATAGATCCTATGATCACTCATACTTTGAGTTTAGATGAAATTAATACAGGTTTTGATCTCATGCATAAAGGCGAGTCAATTAGATCAGTAGTAATATTTTAATGAAGAAAATAGCGGAATTTTTTTCTTTTGGCGGGCAACAATTGGTATATTCTCACAAGTCAGAAATTAATAATTGTGAGATGAATTTTGCTGTTTTTTTACCACCTAATTATAAAAACGCACCAGTTCTTTGGTTTTTGTCAGGTTTAACCTGTACTCATCAAAATGTTATGGAAAAGGGTGAGTATAGAAAAAAAGCAGCAGATCTAGGTCTTGCAATTATATGTCCAGATACAAGTCCCAGAGGGGGACATGTTCCTGATGAAAAGGATAATTGGCAATTTGGATCTGGTGCCGGATTTTATCTAGATGCCACACAAGATCCGTACTATAAAAACTACAATATGTATAGTTACATAACCATAGAGCTTCCTAAAATTATTGAATCTAATTTTGATCTTGATATGTCCAGACAAAGTATTTTTGGTCATTCAATGGGAGGTCATGGGGCGTTAATTATGTCATTAAGAAATCCAAGAAAATATAAAAGTTGTTCAGCTTTTGCACCAATAGTGGAACCTTCATCAGCAAGTTGGTCTAGTGCAGCGTATGAAAAGTATCTGGGTAAAAATAAAGAGAATTGGTTAAATTATGATAGCGTAGCACTAATTAACAAAGGATTTACTTTTCCAGAAATTTTGATTGATCAAGGTGAAGCTGATAGTTTTTTGGATGAAGGTTTAAGACCTTGGTTGTTATCTAAAGTTTGTGAAAAAACATCTATCAATTTGGAATTAAGAATGCAGCCTAATTATGATCATTCATACTATTTTATATCTACTTTTATGACAGATCATCTGAATTGGCACAGGGATAGAATTTAAAAAAGATTTTAATTTTTTGGAATTGAATAAGTTAAAGAGGCATGTGCTACTGGTTTAGTTTCGTCTATAGAGTATATCAATACATCACCAACACTTAATGTTTTTCCAATTTTCAAAATTCTTGCTTTGCTAGTTAGGTTATGGTTTTTTGGTTTTCTTAAAAAATTTATAGAGCAATTAGTTGTAACAGTTAAACTTTTAGGGCCTATCAAGCTAAGTGTTACTAAATAGAAACTTATATCTGCAAGCAAAAACATAGTAGGTCCAGATATGGTATTGCCAGGTCTAAGGTGTTCATTTCTAATATTCATTTCAATAGAAATCGAACCTAAATCTAGATTTAATATTTTAAAACTTTTGCTTAATTGGGGAAACTCCTTTTCCATAAATATCTCTAGTTCATTTTTAGGCATTAAGATTTTCATTAACAGACTATTTGATTATCTCTTTTCTAAAAGCTTTTGAGCCATGGACACGGACGCTCCCAGATAATTTTTTGGATTGATTATGTTTTTTAATTTCTTTTTATCAAATATATTTGAAATTTCTTTTATGGATAAAAGAGAATCTAAAAAAGACTCACCATCTTTCAAAGATTTTCTGCAACAATCGTAAACTAAATCATGAGCAACCTGCCTTCCCATATAGGGGGCTAAAGACATCATTACGGACTCAGCAACAA
The DNA here is from genome assembly GCA_902533695.1 of uncultured SAR116 cluster alpha proteobacterium. Taxonomy (GTDB): domain Bacteria; phylum Pseudomonadota; class Alphaproteobacteria; order Puniceispirillales; family Marisalimonadaceae; genus AG-426-I14. The sequence continues at coordinate 22,548 of CACAMV010000006.1, read as the reverse complement.
TCAAACCTTTAGTTTTATCCATATTTTCTTTCATATTTTTAGGAGAAACTTTTAGTCCATCTAAAAGGAATTTTGCAGAGCTTAATGATGCTGATGAAATTATAAATGCATTTGGGATAGACGACCATTCTACATGCCATTGACCTGTAGCTCTTTCATGATCAAGAACCATAGCATCTAGCATTGAAGAGTGATATTCCCTCAAAATTTTTGAACAAGCTAGTATTACTTCTGATGATATTGGATTGCGTTTTTGTGGCATTGTTGAAGATGAACCTCTCCCATGAAGAAAAGGTTCAGAGACCTCTTGTGTTTCTGTTTGCATCATTAACATAACGTCATATGCGATTTTACCTAATGAAGATCCTACTAAAGCCAACCAACCAGTTGTTTCACAAAAATTATCTCTTATGGAGTGCCAACTAACATCGGGAACTTTTAAATTAAGTTCTTTTGCTAATTCAATTTGTGTGTTTAACCCATCTCTTTCACCAAGGGAAGCAAGTGTCCCTGCAGCACCAAAAAAAGAAATATTAAATAATCTAATTTTAATTTCATCTAATCTTTGAATATGTCTATCTATACCAGATAACCATGTGGCAGCTTTATAACCAAATGGAATTGGTAATGCGTGTTGAAGGTGTGTACGTCCTGCCATGGGTGTGTTTATATATTTTTTAACAATTTTAGATAAAGCATTTGCTATGGCCTTTAAATCCATAGAGAGCAAATTCAACCCTTTTTTCATTTGCAAAACATCTGCAGTGTCCATTATATCTTGTGTTGTAGCACCCCAGTGACAATATTGACCATATTCATCAGCAACATTTTTACTTAATTGTTCTACAATTGGTAAAATTGGGTACCCAACAATCTCAGTCCGTTTTTTTAAGGTATCCCAATCAATCAATTTAATATTAGCAGCATGTGAAATTTTTTCTCCGGCTTCTTTTGGTATTATTCCTAATTTAGATTGAGCCCTTGCAAGTGCAGCTTCTACATCTAAATATAATTGAACTGTTGTTTCGTCAGAAAAAATATCATGCATTTCTTTGGTGCCAAACATCTCCCCCCATATTTTAGAATTTGTAACTAAAGCTGGCATAATAAAACTCTTAGGATTTATACCAGTTGGGGTTTCTTTTTTCGGTAAAACTCATTAATCCCTCGTAGGCTTCATCAGTCATTCTTTTTTCAGAATGTTCTTGAACTAATTCATGAAATTTTTCATCACTTAACACCAAGCCTGCTTCTATTAAACTTCTTTTTTTTGTTAAAGCAACAGCTTTAGGTTCGGATAATAATAATTGTTCGATGATCATATTTTTCTTTTCATCAATTTCATGTTCTTCAAACACTTCATGTACCAAACCAATTCTTTTGGCTTCATAGGCGTCAAACCTTTCACATGTTAAGGCATATCTTCTAACGTTTCTTAGTTGAATTGATTTGTTTAAATGAGGTATTATTATTCCTGCCGTTACACCCCATCTTGCTTCAGATATAGAAAAGATTGAGTTTTTTGATGCTAAAACAATATCTGATGCAGCAGCAATGCCTGTTCCTCCTCCAAAACAACCACCATGTATTATAGATATTACTGGTTTAGGAAAAAGAGTTAAGCCTCTAATGGCTTCAGCTGTATTTTTTGATATTTCATAATTTTTTTCAGGGCTTAATTTCCCTATTGATTTAAGCCATTCAAGATCTGCCCCAGCTTGAAAATGTTTTCCATTTCCGCTAATAGTTACAACTCTTACAGATTGATCTAAATTTAGTTTTTTAAAAACATCTATTAATTGATTTATCATATCAGAATTATATGCATTATTCTTTTCAGGGCGGTTCAGTTTAACTTCTGCCAAGCCTCTTTTATCAATTTTATACAAAATTATATCTTTCATTTTATTTTCCGCATATGATTTGGTTTAACTTAGTTTACATTTTTGTTTTATAATAGAAAAAGAAATTATAATTTTTTTTCTGATTTAGAAACATAAATTTTATAAAATAAGTGAAATTTTGCACTAGTAATAATTATGGTTTTCTTGTTAAGATTTCAGATTAAAATTAAGTTTGATTTATAATTTATTTTAGGAATTTAATTATGTCAGTAAATACAGATAAAATTGATATAAACCATTTAAACAAATGGTTAGGCAAGGAAGATCTTGTCACAGATTATGTAACCCCAATTGTAGAGCAAAGATATCGTGCAACTTTAAACATGGATCCAGGTAAACCTGAATTAGGCGAACCTGTTACTTCTGGTTTGCATTGGATGTTAGGATGGAATTTAGTTAAAAACGACGAATTGGGAGTTGACTCTCATCCAGCAAGAGGAGAGTTTTTGCCTCCAGTTCCCTTGCCCAGAAGAATGTGGGCAGGAAGCCAGATTGAAGTCTCTAGTCCAATTAGAGTTGGTGACAAGGTAATAAAAAAATCTACTGTTGGAGATATAAAATTAAAAGAAGGAAGAACAGGGTTACTTTGTTTCGTTACTGCAGAATATGATTATTTGGTAGAAGGTAATTTAGCCCTTCATGAAAAACATAATATTGTTTATAGAGATGTTAGTAAAGCTGGAGGTGGATCAGGGTTTTCAAACACAATACCTGAAAACGCAGACTTTGTTGAGAAAATATTTATGCATCCAACTATTTTGTTTAGATACTCAGCTATAGGGTTTGTAGGTCATAGAATTCACTACGACCATCCTTATTCTGTAAATGAAGAAAATTATCATGACTTAATTGTTCATGGACCTTTACAAGCTACTTATCTTCTTAGAGCTGCAGAAAAATTGACTGGCAAAACTGTAAAATCTTTTGCGCATAAAGTTATGGCACCGGTTTTTGCAAATTCTGAATATATTATTGGCGCAAAAGAGAATGATGATGGTTCAGTAAGTTGCTGGGGAGCAACTGAAAGCGCTGGAGTTACAATGCAAGCTGAAGCAAAATTTTAGATAATAGGAGTTACAAATGGTTTCATTGACTAAAAAATTTAGTGAGTTTGTGTATAATGCAAAAGCAGATGATTTTAATGAAGAAATGATTTTTTTTTCAAGAATGTCTATGTTGGATTGGGCTGGAGTTGCTTATGCAGGGAGAAAAGAACCAGTTTCTCAAATAGTGACTAAATTAGTTGAAGATGAAAGTTCATGTGGAAACTCTAAAATTATTAGTAATGGGCTAGCTATGTCCTCAAAATATGCAGCTTTAGTGAATGGCACTATTGGTCATGCTTTGGATTATGATGATACTCATTTTCTATTTACCGGGCATCCTACCGCAAGCGCTTTTCCAACTGCTCTAGCAATTGGAGAAGAGCTGAACTCAACTATAGATGAAATGATTTTTGCTTATATGTGTGGGGTAGAAGTTTCTACCCGATTAGGACATATACTTGGTTATTCTCACTATAATAAGGGATTCCATCAGACTGCTACCAGCGGAGCTTTTGGAGCTACAGCTGTTGCTTCAAAATTGTTGAAGCTTAATTTAGAGCAAATTGAGAATGCGTTTGGAATAGTTTCAACTAGAGCGTCTGGTTTGAAATCACAATTTGGAACTATGGGAAAACCTTTTCATGCTGGTATTGCAGCATCAAATGGAATTGAAGCGGCAAAACTTTCAAAGTTAGGTTTTATTAGTTGTGAGGATGGAATTGAGTGTTCACAGGGCTTCCTTAAAACACATGGCTGGAATGAAAAATATCCTGATGAAGCTATAGAAGGTTTAGGAAATAATTATTTATTTCCAGAAATTAAGTATAAATTTCATGCTTGCTGTCATGGGCTGCACGCGTTTCTTGAAGCATTAGATGAATTAAAAATTAAAAACAATTTTAACCCTGAATCTATTGAGAAAATTTCTATTGAAACTCAACCTTCATGGTTAAAGGTATGTAATATAGAAAGCCCTAAAACTGGACTAGAGTCTAAATTTTCTTACAGATTGACAGCTGCTATGTCTTTACATGGAATTGATACTGCAAGATTGGATAGTTACAATGACAAAATGTGTTTTGATCCAAACCTTATAAAAACAAGAGATAAAGTTGAGGTTATACCAAATGAAACTTTGTCTAATACTGAGGCTTTAATAAGGATAAAAAATGATACAAATGTTTTTGAAAATAAACATAATTTATCAGATAAAATAGAAAATGAAACTATACAAAATAAAATAAAAGCTAAATCCACTTCACTTTTGTCTGAGAATGTTTCAAAAAAACTTTCTTCAATTTTAGAAAATCCAAAAAAGTTTTTTGCTAAGGATATATTGAATTTATTAATCAATTAAAGGAATTTTATGAGAAGTATTTTATTTTTACCTCTAGACAAACCTGAAAGAATACCTAAAGCCATAACTTCTGGGGCAGACAAAGTTATTTTTGACTTGGAAGATGGTTTGGCTAAGGACAAAAAAGATATAGGAAGAGCAAATTTTATAAATTTTGCTAATTCAAATTTTAATAATCAACAAGAAAAGTTTTTAATAAGGATAAATGGTTTAGATACAGAGGATTATAAGAAAGATATAAAAATGTTAAAATCAATTTCGTATTTACCATATTCTGTTGCTATTCCAAAAATCGAATCATCATTAGAGTGTAAAAAGTTTTTGTCAGATTTGGGGCATTCTGTTTTAATTTTGCCTCAGATAGAAACGCCCAGAGGTATAGCTGATATAGATAGATGGGATTTTCAGGGTATAAATTTTTCTGGAATTGGTTTTGGTTCTGCAGATTATACTGCAATGACTGGAGGAGATATGGGTGTGGCAAGCCTTTCATATTCTAGAGGAAAAATTGTAAATGCGGCAACATTATATAATACTATTGCCCTAGATGGTGTGTGGCTGAATTTCAAAGATCCGGAAGGGTGTTTTGAGGAGACTAAACTCATAAAGTCTATGGGTTTTAAGGGTAAATTTGCTATTCATCCAGATCAGATCAAACCTATTCATGATGCTTATAAACCAACTGATGAAGAATTGATTTGGGCAAAAGGGGTAGTTGAAGCCTCAAAAACTGCTGGAACAGGAGCATTTAACTATGAGGGTAAAATGGTTGACGCTCCTGTTTTAGAACGAGCAAAAATGATTATAATTAGAGAGGTTTAAATGACAGAAGGTTATGGTATTAGAAAAGTAGGACCTAATAGATATAGGGAAGATCCTGGTCGATACTTTGAAGATTTCAAAGTTGGAGATGTTTATGAGCATTGGCCTGGAAGAACAGTCACTGAAGCTGATAACATATGGTTTACAAATTTAACTATGAATACACATCCCGTTCATTTCGATGCTAATTATGCAGCTCAAACCGAGTTTGGAAAATATTTGGTTAATTCAGCCTTTACGTTGGCTTTAATTACAGGCATGTGTGTGAGTGGAACAAGTCAAAAAGCAATAGCGAATTTGGGATGGGAAGAAATAAAATTGCCTGAACCAGTTTTTGTAGGTGACACCTTATATTCTGAGACAGAAGTGTTAGATAAAAGAGAGTCAAAATCTCGACCTACTCAGGGTATTGTAAAAGTGAAACATATAGGTAAAAACCAAGAAAATATAATTGTAATGGACATGGTTAGATCTTTTTTAGTGGCAAAAAAAGGACACAGTGTTGTCGATGCGATAATAGAAAAAACAAAAAAATAAAAATTATGAGTTTACCACTTGAAGGATTAAAAGTTTTAGCATTTGAACAGTATGGGGCTGGACCTTTTGGAACTCAATATCTTTCTGATTTAGGGGCAGAAGTTATTAAAATAGAGCCGGCTGGGACTACAGGTGATTATCTAAGAGATGTAGGTCCTTATTTTCTTGAAGGAGAGAAAGATTCTGTTTCAAGCATTTTTTTTCAAGCTCTTAACCGAAATAAAAAAAGTATAACTTTAGATATTTTGTCTCAAGAAGGTAAAGAAGTTTTAAAAAAACTTGTTAAATATTCTGACGCTGTTTGCAATAATTTAAGAGGAGATGTTCCTGAAAAACTTGGAATAACTTATGATAAACTTAAGCTTTTTAATAACAAAATCGTTTGCGCTCATTGTTCCGCATACGGCAGGGAAGGTTCTAGAAAAAATTGGCCAGGCTTTGATTATCTTATGCAGGCAGAAGCTGGCTATTTTTCCCTAACTGGAGAGCCTGAGGGGCCACCAGCAAGGTTTGGTTTATCTGTTGTTGATTATATGTCAGGGCTAACCATGGCATTTAGTTTAATTAGTGGGGTATTATCTGCAAGGGATACAGGAATTGGAAGAGATATAGATGTAAGTTTATTTGATACGGCTTTATTCAATCAAAATTATTTAGCGGCATGGACAATGAATTCAAGTTATGAAAATGAAAGACTTGATAGATCCGCTCATCCAGTGTTAGTTCCATGTCAATTATACAAAACTTTAAATGGATGGGTTTATTTAATGTGTAATAAAGAAAATTTTTGGCCAGCTTTATGTAAATCCATAGATAGAGAGGACTTAGCCAAAGATAAAAGATTTAAAAATTTTAAATTAAGGCTTGAACAGAGGGAGTTACTTACTGAGATTTTAGACAAAGAGTTGATGAAAAGAAAAACTGAAGAATGGCTTGAAATTTTTGGTGGAAATGTCCCTGCAGCACCAATTTTAAATGTTAGGGAAGCTCTTGAAAATGATTTTGTAAAAGAAAGAAATAATATACATAAACTCAAAACAAAGGATGACAAAGTCATTAAATTATTAAAAACACCAATTAGATTTAATCAAGAAGAATTTAGTGATTCTACGGCACCAATTCTTGGAGAGCATAATGATGAAATTTATAACAAAATTGGCTTGTCCAAGAAAGATGTTAACCAATTGAAAAATAAAGGTATTATTTAATATTTTATCATTTAGATAACATATCAACTAAAAAACCTTTGATTAGAGCTAATTATATGTTTTAGTGTTTTTAATAATTCTAAATTAGATCTATTACTCGGAGGATATTCATGAGATTAGAAAAGAAATTTATAATAGCAATTGCGGCTACTGCTGCTGCTGTTTTTTCCCTTGGTTCTGCTCAAGCTGTAGAGCCTATCAAAATGCGTTGGGCTTCAGACCACTCAGGTCCACCACACCCAGCTGCAATAGCAGAGATGTTCTTTGCTGAAACTATAGAGAAAAAAATACCTGGAAGTAAGGTTCAGATTTACTGGGCTAAGTCTCTTTACAATGTTCCTCAAGGCATGAAAGCCTTGAAACAAGGAAATTTAGAAATGATGACTGGACAGTTTGGTAAGGCTGCTAGTGTTGAGCCATCATCAAGCGTTTTAACAGGTGCTGGAAAGTTAACAACACCTGGTGCAATTAACGGACTTGATGGCACAAAAACATATAAGGCTATAACTAGTATCTATAATAAAAAACATGGTATTACAGTTATGGGTTCTGGGCATTTAAGTATGTATATGGGTGCTGGTGCTGTTAAAAGTAGATTTTTGGTACCATCTGACTTTAAAGGAAAAAAAGTTAGAAGTATGGGACCTGCTGAGAATGCATTGTTAGGTGCTTTAGGCGCTAATGCAACAACTATGGCTTTTGGTGACGTACCTCCTGCACTTCAAACAGGTGTTATAGATGGTTTGTTAACAAGCTTAGGTGGTTTTAATGCAACTAAAGAACAAGCACCTTATTTTACAGTTGCTGGTATAAATGGTATCGTTGGGGACTATTATTATTTTGCCGCATCAAATAAGTGGTTAGCAAAATTATCTAGTGCTCAGAAAAAAGCTCTTACAGATATAGTAGTAAATGATTTTATTCCATTTCAAAAAGCTATAAACTTTTGTAATGATAAGCGTTTAGTTGATAAATACAAAGTAACTGATAAATCAGCTGCAGGTATTTATGTAATGAGTCCAGCAGAAGCTGCAGTGATTGCAAAAGCTGAAGGTGGTGCAACTAACGACTGGATTAAAACTAAAGTTGATGATGCAGGAGATAAACTTGTAGATCAGTTTACTGCTGAAGCAAAAGCCTTAGTTAAAGCTAATCCGATGGGATCAGATCCGCTTGAGAAGACTGATTGTAGTGCATTTGCAGCCGATTTTGCAAAATATGCAAAAGGGACTTCTTTGTACAAAAAGAAATCAAGAAAATAAATTTAATTTAAAGAGGGCTGAAATTTTCAGCCCTCTTTATTAAAAAACATTTAAAAAAATTGTAAATGTCTGACTTTTTAAGAATTTCTACAAAAATTAAATCAGTTGTTGAATATGTTTTAGGACGTTTAAGTTCGATTACCATGATTGTAATGGTTTTATTTGCATTGGCTGAAATAATTAGAAGATATATTTTTGGCGTAGTATTCGAGTGGGGACAAGATGCTGTAATTTATGCAATGGTTTTTTCTGTTTCTTTATTTATTTGCGTGACACAAATTAATAGAAATCATCTAGTGATGAGTGCTTTTCTTCAATTGCTAGATGCAAAAGGATTTTATAGAACTGTAGGTGCTAGTAAGATATTTGTTTCAGTGATTATTTTTATTTTTTGTTTCTCTATATCCGTTACAGGTTGGTCTACAGTTGAATATTCATACGAAATGGAAGAAAAAACCCAAAGTTTGTGGATACCATTATGGCCCTTCCATTTTGCGCTGTTAGTTGGATTCAGTTTAATGGCATTAGTAGCATTTCTTCAAACAATTGAAGATATTATCAGCTATAAGAAAGGTGAACATTTTACATCACGTGTTGAGGTTGCAACTGATGTGTAATTTTATAGGAAAATTATTATGTGGGGATTAGGGGGTTCGCTATTTGGTTTTTTGTTTTCTGGTGTACCAATTGGCATAGCTTTAGCTGGTGCCACATGTCTGATGGTTCTCTTTGATGATTTTCTTACCTTTAGTACTTTGTTTGAAGCTTTTTTTAATTTTGTTGGGAAATATACTTTAGTAGCAATTCCATTTTTTATCTATGCAGGGTTTTTAATGGAAAGAACGGGTTTAGTTGCTGGTATTTTTAAATTTGCTGACGCTTTGATAGGCTGGGTTCCTGGAGGTTTTGCTTATGCAACTTTACTGGCTGCTGTTATGTTTGGAGCTATTTCAGGTTCGTCCACAGCAATGGCTGCTGCTATGAGTGTGATAGCGTATCCTGAATTAATAAAAAGAGGTTACCCACAATGGATGGCTGCAGGGGTAATCGCTTCTGCTGGCGGTATAGCTTTGTTAATTCCCCCAAGTATAACCCTTATTTTATTTGGTGTAATAACTGAATGGTCAATTGTTGATTTATTTTTTGCCGGGGTTGTTCCTGGCATAATGTTAGCTATTAGTGATGCAGTAATTATAGTAAGTGTGTCGTTGTTTATAAAATTACCTCGAGGAAAATTTGATTTGTGCGAAGTTTGGTTGTCTTTTAAGGAAGCTTGGCCTGCTCTTCTTATGCCTGTTATAATTCTAGGTGGTTTATATGGAGGGTTATTTACACCGACAGAAGCTGGAGCTATTGCTGCTTTTTATGCATTATTTTACGGAGTTGTTTTTAAAAGAAAGACTTTTCTGAAAGAAGTAATGCCAACTACAATAAGGACTATGAATCTAACTGCAGTAGTATTCTTTTTGTTAGGGTGTGTAGGTATTTTTCAGTTTTATCTTGCAAATATGGGATGGCCCCAACAAATTGCTGAATGGGTTGGTACATTAGGGCTATCTAAACATGCTTTCTTGTTTACTTTAATGGCTTCTTTATTATTTTTGTCCATGTTTTTAACAGGGGTAGCTATATTGCTCTTGACTGTACCAATATATTTTCCAGTTGCATTAGCTTTAGGTGTTGACCCAGTTCATCTAGGAATTTTGACAGCACTTGCTATAGAAATTGGAAGTGTTATTCCTCCAGTAGGATTAAATTTGTTTGCAGTGAGTGGTGTTACAGGGCTACCTGTGACTACTGTCATTAAGGGTTCATTTCCATTTTGTATTTCTGATACGGTTGTATTAATTATAGTGTTGTTATTTCCTGCTCTTGCTCTGACTTTACCGAGTATGGTTATAACTTCACATTTTAACTAAATTCATTTAATAGAAATTTTCCTAACTCTAGAAGAAATTCATCATTATTACGGTGACTGATGATTTGACATCCAATCGGTAAATTATTTTTACTTTTGAATAATGGTAAAGTAATAGCAGGCATCCCTGCTAAGGTCCAAGTTGTATTAAATATTGGTGATCCGGTATAATCTAAGGCATTTAATGCTTCCCCAGGAGCACTAGGCGTAATAATACAATCATATTGTTTTAATTTTTCTTCAATTCTTAATTTATTGTATTCTGACTGTTTTTGGAGTTTTCTATATGTTAGGAGTGACATATTGATTCCATCACTTAGTCTTCCATTTCTTAAAATTTCACTTAATTTAGAAAAATGATTTATTCTTTCGGCAGATATCGATCTTTTGAATTCAAAACCACTTATTTTTGTATGTATTTCACTTGCCTCAATAATTAATTCATCAAGGTTTTGTTCATGAATATCAAAATTAAGTTTTTTTAATGATTCAAAAAACTTTTCAAGTTCATTTTTAGTACATTCATCAGTTTGATCTTCCCAATGTGGAGTCCTAACAAAAGCAAATTTTATTTTTTTAACATCTATATTTTTTTCTGAATTTATTATTTCTTCAATCACAATACTTCTCATCAATTGTAAATCTTCAATAGATCGAGCTATTAATCCTAATGTGTCTAATGAAGGAGAGTTTGGTAAAATACCTGATTTATCAAAGTCACCATAAGTTGGCTTATAACCTATGACTCCACAATATGCAGCGGGTCTTATGATAGAACCTGTTGTTTGAGTTCCAAAGGTAATTGGGACCATGAAATCAGCTACGGATGCGGCTGAACCAGAACTAGATCCTCCAGGAGTATATTTTGGATTATGAGGATTAGTAGTTGGACCTGGATGTCTGTGTCCTAATTCAGTTGTAACTGTCTTGCCGATTACAATACATCCTGCATCCTTTGATATTGCAATGCTTGCAGCATCTCTTGCGGGTATGTTGTGTTGGTAAAAGGATGTGCCCATTTGTGTTGGCATGCCAGCCACATCAATAATATCTTTAGCTCCTATAGGAATGCCAAATTTTTCACTTGTCATATCATCAAATTTTTTCGCTTGTATTAAAGCTTCATCAAAATTTACAAAAGTCCAAGCTTGAGTAATGCTTTCTCTTTCTTTAATTCTTTTTATACAACTTTGGACCCACTCATAGCGACTTAACTTTTTTTGCTTAATTAATTTTAGAGCTTCTGTTGCAGTCAAAAAACTTGGTTCAGACATAATAAATAAATTCAATAAATTTAAAAAATCATTATAATTTATTTTATGATGAAATAAATAATATTTTTAATAACAGGTTTAAACATGAAAAATGTAACTGAAACAATGGCAGAATTTTGTGAAAAAATAAAATTTGAAATACTTCCTGAGAAAGTGGTAAAGAGAGCAAAACTTTTAATATTAGATACAGTAGGCATAATTATAAGGGCTAGGCATGATGTTGAGTCTACAAACAGTCTTATTTCAGCTGTAAATAAACTTGATTTAAATAATGGAAATTGCCAAGTTTTTTCAGACAAGAGTAAATATGTTCCAAGTGCAGCTGCATTAATAAATGGTACTTTGGCCCATTCATTGGATTTTGATGATACTCATGCTGAAGCATCACTTCACTCTAGTGCACCAATTTTAGCTTCCGCTTTTGCAGCCGCTCAAATGAAGAATTGTTCAGGACAAGAATTGATTACAGCCTGCGTGTTAGGTTATGAGATACAGATACGATTAGGTCTTGCAGGCGGTTCTTCAGCTCATTATAAGAGAGGATTTCATCCAACTGCAACTTGTGGTATTTTTGGCGCTGCAGCTGCTGCTGGTTACATTGTTGGTTTGAGTAAGAAACAATTCATTTCTGCTTTTGGAATAGCATTAAGTCAGTCTTCTGGCTCAATGCAGTTTTTGAATGACGGCTCTTGGACAAAAAGATCTCATGTTGGGCAAGCGGCACAAAATGGACTAAATTCAGCTATATTAGCAGGCGAAGGTTTTAAGGGGCCGAAAGAAGCATTTGAAGGAAAGTGGGGATACCTTAATTCTTTTGTTTCTGGTGGAGATTTATCAAAAGCTTTAGAAGGACTTGGAGAAAAATTTGAAACTTTAAACCTAGGTGTCAAGCCCTATCCATCTTGCAGGTACAGTCATGCTGCGATTGATGGTTTATTAGAATTAAAAAAAGAAATAAATTTTCATATTAATGATTTAGAAGACGTTGACGTTGGTTTATCAGAGACTGCGTTAAATATTATAGGATGTCCTCTTGAAGAAAAACAAAATCCAGAAAATGTAGTTGATGGTCAGTTCTCAATGCCTTTTTGTGCTGCTTTAGTTTTGAAGAATGGTAGCTTTACTTGGGATGATTACAAATTAAATTTGAAAAATGAGGATATTTTAGATCTCTGTAAAAAGGTTAATGTTTCTCAAGATAAACAGGCTGAGGAATGTTGTCCTAAATACATGAGTGCAAATGTTAAAATTAAAGTTTCTGGAAAGGTGTATGAAAAGTTTGTAAAAATTCCAAAAGGTGATCCAGAGAATTTTATGACTGATCAAGAGTTTGAAGATAAGTTTGATGGACTTACTAGCCCTTATTTGTCTGAAGGCAAGTCAGATGAACTTAAAAAGTTCATGCTAAGAATTGATAATGCTAACTCAATAAAATCTTTATTTGAATTAAGTAACTAATAAAAAATATTAAAGGAAATTTTTATGAATGAGCAAACCTTAAGAGAATTAGATAAAAATATTACTGAAGATGAAAAATTAATTTTAGGTAGTGTAGATAAGTTTTTAGAAAAAGATGTTAAGCCATATGTAAAAGAATTTGAATCAGAAGATAAATACCCTCAAGACATAGCAGATAAGATGGCTGAACTAGGCTTGTTTGGAGCTACTATTTCTCAAGAATATGGGGGGTTAGGATTATCTGCTGTAACATACTCTAAGATTGTTGAAAATGTTTCATCAGTTTGGATGTCGGTTTCAGGGATTTTTAATTCACATCTGATCATGTGTGCAGCCGTTGAAAAACACGGAACTGATGAAATGAAAGAGAATTATCTACCAAAATTTGCTTCAGGTGAATTAAGGGGTGGGATTGCTCTGACAGAACCTGATTGTGGAACAGATTTACAATCAATAAAAACTAAAGCAATAAAGAATAATCAATCCTATACAATAAATGGTAGTAAAACTTGGATTACTAACTCTGTTCAAGGAGATGTGTTAGCTGTTCTTGCAAAGACTAATTCTGAAATTAGTCCACCGCATAAAGGGATGAGTTTAATTCTTGTTGAAAAAAAATCAGGATATGTCGCTAAAAAATTAAAAAAACTAGGTTATAGAGGTATAGATACTGGTGAAGTTCAACTTAATCAGATAGAAGTACCTTTGGAAAATTTGATAGGTAAAGAAGAAGGTAAAGGGCTTCAGCAGATTTTATCAGGTTTAGAATTAGGAAGAATTAATGTGGCAGCTAGAGGAGTTGGCTTAGGCAGAGCAGCATTAGAAGATTCAATAGAATATTCAAAAGTCAGAAAAACTTTTGGTAAACCAATTTCTCAGCATCAATCTATCCAAATTAAATTAGCTGAAATGGCAACAAGATTGGAGGCTTCCAGACTTTTGACCGAACAAGCCGCTAAAGCTTATGACAGCGGAAAGAGATCAGATCTTCAGGCAGGCATGGCTAAATTGCATGCAACGGAGACAGCATTATTTAATGCTACTGAAGCGATGAGAATACATGGAGGATTTGGCTATTCCCCAGAATATAACATAGAGCGATATTATAGAGATGCCCCTCTTTTAGCTATAGGAGAAGGTACCAACGAATTGCAAAAAATTATAATTGCAAAACAATTGGTTCAATAAAAAATTTTATTATAAGTAATTTTGATAAAAAATTGTCAAAGCAAAAGAACCTATTCCTGTGATCAGTGCTAAATTTGGTTTTTTAGGGAATATTATAAAAACTATTATTCCCAGAAAAAATGGCATTACTCTTTCAAAAAATGGCAAAAGTTTTATTGCACTATTTGGGAAAAAAATCATTTTGAATACTATTGCAGTAGTCATTCCATAAGCAATAGCATTTACAAATTTTGCAACCGTGCTATCCGGCTCTATTTTTTTAAATAAAATAATTCCTAAATATCTCCATGATAAAATTCCAAGAGTTGCAACGATTAACATAAGTAATACATTTGGATTATCTATAGACAAATTCACTTCTTTAAAATCCTTTCAATTATAAAACCAGTACAAGCAGATAAAAATCCTGCTAAAATTATGCTTAAATTTTCTATATATGGATAAAGGAAAAATAAATAAAACCCGCTAGAAAATATTGAAGTTTTGTAAAAGGTTCCTTTGGCGTGAAGCATCAAAATAATTAACCAAAGTGGAATAAAAAAAATTGGAATAGCAATTAGAATTTTAGGAATATGTTCTAAGCAATAATAACCGATTGACAAACCTATTATGCACATAGAAACTAAACCAACACTTATACCTTTAAAGTAAGTGAATAAATCTTCTTTTTTTACTTTTTCAATATTTGAAGAAATTATTGTCCATCCGGTAGGACTAACCCATTGGGCCCAAAATAATTTTTCTAAAAAGGATATTCTTTTATTTTTAAAATCCATAATCAAAGCAGCAGAAAGAACCATAAAAAGGGTTCTTACATTTGCAAGTAATATAGTAAAAAACATTAAAAAAAAAGAAGAACCAGAAATTATTAAAGTAGCGAAAATTAACATTGCCGGCATGCTCCACAAAAATAACATGGATAACAGACCAATAAATATATCGAGACCATTTTCATTAGCTAGAGCACCAAATCCTAACATTGCCGAACCCATACCAACACCTGGAAGGCCAAAGCCTTGTTTTAAACCTGCTTTAATAGGAGAATAAGTTTTAGAATCCATAAAGTTTTAAATTTTCGCAATTAAATCTATTTCAATTAAAGATCCTACTGCTAACCCAGTAACACCAATACATGTTCTAGCAGGTAATTTATCTTTAGCAAAATAAGTTTTATAAATTTTGTTAACTTTGTCAAAGTCCTGAAAATTAACCAAATACATTCTTACAAATACAATATTTTCCCAACTGACTTTTGATTTATTTAAAACATTTAATAAGTTTTCCATAACTTGATGGGTTTGTAATTCCACGTCATTAGAAACAATTTTTTTGGGATCTTTTGGGAAAGTAGGCATTTGTCCTGTTACAAATAAAAACCCCCCAGCTTTAACAGCGTGACTAAAAGGTCCTACTCTTTCTGGACCATCGTTAAATATTAAATGTTCACATGACATAGATAACCTCTTATAGTTAATTTAAAAATATAAGTTATAGGAATTAATTATTATGGAGGTAGCTTAAATGAGATTCAAAGATAAAATAATATTTATTACAGGTGCAGCAGGTGGGATTGGGCATGATGCTTGTTTGAGTTTTGCAAAAGAGGGTGCTTCTATAGCTGTAACTGACATTGATATTGGAATGGCTAAAAAAGTTTCGGATGAAATCAAGAAAAGCGGAGGTCAAGCTGAGCCATATCAACTAGATGTTACTAATATTTTCGATACTCAGTCTATTATGGAAAAAGTAAAAGATAGGTTTGGCGGAATTGATGTCGCTTTTTGTAATGCAGGCATTAGAGAAATAAAATCAGCTTTAGAATTAGATGTAAAAGATTGGAAGAAAGTTATTGATGTTAATGTGAATGGTGTTTTTTTTACCGCACAAACATTTGCAAAAATGTGTGTTAAGCAGAAAAAACCAGGAAATATTGTTATAACAGCTTCAACTTTAGGGATTAGTGCAGCAAATTCCAGATGCGCATATACAACTTCAAAGCATGCTACTGTAGGGTTAACCAAACAGCTAGCAATAGATTTAGCGGATCATAACATAAGAGTTAATGCAGTCGGGCCAGGTGTTATTAAGACTCCTTTGACAGAGAGGTATTTTCAAGATGAGCAAGTAGCTGAAAGAATAAAAAATATTCATGCTATGAAAAGGGTTGGCAATCCTTCTGAGGTTTCTAATGCGGTTATGTTTTTGGCAAGTGATGAAGCCAGTTTCTGTACCGGTTCTATTCTTGTTGTAGATGGAGGATGGACTGCTGGGAAGGTAATGTAAAATATTTTATAATGTAATAAAATAGTAATATTGTTTGCTATACTAATTTTTTAAATGCTTTAAATGATAAGTTGATGAGTTTAAGTTAAACATGTCATTTAAAGTCTTTAGATTTCCGATAGAGGAATGTGTTGGAATCAAAATTAACAACTCAAGAATTGTTATATTCTAAAGATCAAAATGAAATTTATTTTGATAGAGAATTGAGTTGGCTTTCTTTTAATGAAAGGGTTTTAAAAACAGCTTCTAACCCTGAAATTCCTCTGGCTGAAAGGCTAAATTTTTTAATAATATGTTGTAATAATCTCGATGAATTTTATATGGTCAGAGTTGCTGGGCTTCAACAGTTAATAGCTAAAAAGTTCAAAACTATTCCTCATACAGGCAAGAGAATAGACGAATTGATGAAACAAATATTTTATTTCACAAAGTTATTAAAAAAATACCAGAATGAATATTTACATGAGATAATTAATAAATTTAAAAAAAAAGAAATTCACATATTTGATGATAAAAATCTTAATAAGAAAGAGAATGTGTGGCTAAAAAAATATTATATTGAAAATATTTTGCCTTTGTTAGCCCCGACATCTTTAGATCCGGCTCATTCATTTCCTTTCATCAGCAATCAAGGTAAAGGATTGTTTTTAGAGATGGAAAATGTGAATGGTAAAAGTGTTAATTCACTGTTGATTTTGCCAAAAAATATTGAAAGGTTTATAAGACTTCCAGGTGATAAACAAAAATACGTACTTTTAGAAAACTTAATTATTAAGTTTTTGGATATGATATATCCAGGTTATAAATTAAAAAACTCTAGTATGTTTAGGGTATTAAGAGATTCTGAAATTGAAATTGATGACGAAGCTGATGATTTGATTGGTCAATTTGAGACTGCTTTAAGGGCAAGAAAAAGAGGTGAAGTTGTTTTTTTAGAAATTTCAAAGAGTTTATCAAATTCTTCTGAGAAATTATTTATGAAAGAATTTAATTTAAATAGTTCAAAAATCCATAAAACTGATGAATTCATAGATTTAGCCGACTTTTCTGAATTACTAAAACATTTTAATAAGTCATATTTTTATAAACCTTTTGTTCCAAGGTTTCCTCAAAGAATATATGATTTCAATGGAGATTGTTTTCTAGCAATTAAAAACAAAGATATTATTGTCCATCATCCATTTGAGAGTTTTGATGTAGTAGTAAGTTTTTTAAATCAAGCTGCAATTGACCCAAATGTTTTAAATATTCGACAAACTTTATATAGAACGACCCCAGAATCACCTATTGTTGAGGCTTTGATTAAAGCTGCTGAATTAGGTAAGTCAGTAATAGCAGTAATAGAGCTAAAAGCTAGATTTGATGAAGAGAATAACGTTCAATTGGCCAGAAATTTAGAAAAGTCAGGGATAAAAGTTGCCTATGGTTTAGTAGATTTAAAAGTTCACTCAAAATTAAGTTTGGTAACAAGAAAAGAAAATAAAAAATTAGTTTCTTACGCACACTATGGAACAGGAAACTATCATCCAATAACAGCAAAGATTTATACAGATTTTTCTTTTTTTACAGCAGACGAAGATTTTTGTGATGATGCTAGAAAAGTTTTTAATTTTCTAACTAACTACGTTCAACCTAAAAAATTGAAAAAAATTATAATCTCACCTAATTATTCGTTTCAATGGTTAAACAGGAAAGTAGATTTAGAAATCGATTCTGCGATAAAGGGTAAGCCGGCAGGAATATGGTTAAAATGTAATGCAATTATTGACCAAAAATTGATAGAAAAATTTTATGAAGCTTCAAAAGCAGGTGTTAAAGTTTTTATGATTGTTAGAGGAATATGTTGTTTAAGGCCTAATGTAAAAAACTTGTCTGAAAACATAATTGTAAGGTCTATAATAGGAAGGTTTTTAGAACATGGTAGATTTTATGTTTTTGCAAATGGAGGCAAGTTTCAATCTATAAAAAATGAAGTTTTCATGTCTTCGGCTGATATTATGCCCAGAAATTTATACAATCGAGTTGAAGCTTTTGTACCTTTACAAAATCCCACAGTTAGAAGTCAGATTCTAAATCAAGTTTTACCCGCACTAATAAATGATTTTAAAAACTCTTGGCAATTAAATGAAAAAGGACAATATATAAAGTTAAACAATGATGAAAATTTCTGTGCACATACTTACTTTATGAATAATCTAAGTCTTTCTGGCCAGGGAAGTCTATCCAAAATTGTTAAATAGCAATTAACAGATGAGTAAAACCGTTTTAAAATTAAATTTTGATAATAAAAGAGGAAATATTGCTATCATAGACATTGGTTCCAATTCCGTTAGATTAATGATTTATCCTAATTTTGGGAAAAATCCTTTCCCACTATTTAATAAAAGGGTAAATTGTAAATTAGGTGAAAAGTTATTTCAAACAGGAAAATTATCGATTAGATCAATTGCAAAAGCATTAAAAGCTTTGCAACGTTTTTCCATTATAATAACAAATATTGGAGTATCTCATATCATTCCAATAGCTACTGCTGCAGTCAGGAATTCTAAAAATAGTAAAGAATTTGTATTGCCTGCGGAAAAAATATTATCTACCAAAATTAGAATATTGAGTAAAGATGAGGAAGCTGAACTTGCTGCACTTGGATTGATGAGTAATATGCCTATAAAAAATGGTTTAGTTGTTGACCTGGGTGGTGGAAGTCTTGAACTCATATTGATTAAAAAAGGAAAAATAAAAAATTCTGTAAGTATAGATATTGGTCACCTTACTCCTATCAGTGAAAAAGAATCCTATAATATAATTAAGAAAATAAAATGGATTAAAAAATCAAAAGATTTGCCTCTATATGGAACGGGAGGTAGTTTTAGAAGTTTAGGTTCTGCATATATTAAATATTATGATTATCCTTTATTTTTAATCCATGGATTAACTTTAAATGTTGAAAAGGCAATCATTTTATTAGATAAAATGTCTGATGTAAAAAAGATATTTCCTGGCATACCAGAAAATAGAATGTCAACTATTTCTAATGCATCCAACATCATGCAAAATGTAATTCTTAATGCAGAACCAAAAAAAATAATTATAAGTGGCACAAGTATTAGAGATGGGATTATTTCAAAATTAAATCCAGGCAGATCATTGAACCCCGATAAACAGTCAATTATTAAATATATGATAGAAAATCAAAGATTTTCTGGAATGCAAAATCAAATTAAAAAATTGTTTCTTCCAGTATTAGATCAATTAATAGACCCTTCTTTAAAGAAATTGTTCAAATTATCATGTCAACTTTTAGATATTGCATGGGATGAAAATACAGATTTAAAGGGAATAATCGCTGTTAACAAAATACTTTCTTTACCATTAAGAAACCTTCTTCATCATGAAAGAATTTGGATAGCATTAGTTATTTCTTTTAGATATGTAGGGTTAAAAATGGAAAAAACAATTTCTAATAAAATTGTAAACTTATTGTCCATAGACAAAAAAAAAGATGCCTTCACTATAGGTATGGGACTAAGATTTTGTTACATTTTTAGTGCAGGCAACCCAAAGAACTTGGAAACCATGAAATTTATTCTTGAAGGCGAGACCTTAGTATGTAAATTAAATGAATCAGGTAAATTACTGTTTGATTATAACTCTGAAAGAAGATTTAAAGCTTTTGCAAATTCATGTAATTTAAAACATAAAGTAGTTAATTAAAATATTTATCTTTAAATTTTAAAGCTAATGATACTAGCAATATTAGAATAGGGACTTCTACCAGTGGTCCAATAACAGTAGAAAAAGCCTCTGGAGAGGCAAGACCAAAAGTTGCAATTGATACCGCAATTGCTAATTCAAAATTATTAGAAGCAGCTGTAAATGATAATGATACAGCATTAGCATAATTAACACTGGTCCACTTGCTCAAACCAAAACTTATAAAAAACATAACTATAAAATATATAATTAATGGAATGGATATTAAAATTACATCCTCAGGCATGGTCAAGATCTCGTGACCTTTCAGTGAAAACATAACAAATATTGTAAAAAGAAGAGCAAAGAGTGTTAAGGGACTTATTTTAGGTAGAAAATTCTTATTATACCAATTTTCACCTTTTTGTTTTATTAATATAATTCTAGTTAAATAACCTGCTAAAAAAGGTATTCCTAGATATATAAATACAATCTTTGATATGTAAAATATAGAAATATTTAAAATTTGACCTTCAAAACCAAGAAGATCTGGCATGACTTTTAAAAAAAACCATGCATAAGGTGCAAAAAAAAGAATTTGAAAAATTGAATTAAAAGCTACTAAACTAGCTGCATACTCTGGACTTCCTTTAGCTAAATCATTCCATACTAGAACCATAGCTATGCATCTTGCAAGACCGATCAAAATGATACCAGTCATATACTCAGGCTTATCTGAAAGAAAAGTTATAGCTAGGAAAAACATCAATGTAGGTCCTATAATCCAATTTTGAAATAGAGACAAACCTAAGATTTTTTTATCTTTGAAAACTTCAAAAAGTTTTTCATATTTTACTTTAGCAAGTGGAGGGTACATCATAACAATTAGTCCAATTGCGATCGGAATATTAGTATCACTATAATTAAATGAGTTTAAAAATTTTGGAACATTATTAGCAAAACTGCCAACTACAACCCCAGAAGTCATGGCCAAAAAAATCCATAATGTTAGGTATCTATCTAAAAAAGAAAGTTTTGATTTATCAAGGTTTAACTTCATTATTTTATTTAACATAAAAATATTATAATTAAATAAATTTAAATGAGAAATGTGTATAATTAACTTAGTATTATAACTATAGAGATAATGTGCAGAACTTTTTAACAATGGAATTATTTTTTTTAATGGCTTTTACTTATTTTATTGCTGGCTCAATAAAAGGAGTGATTGGCATTGGTCTTCCAACAACAGGGATGGCAATATTGAGTTTTTTTGTAAGTCCTTTGGCCGCTTTAGGACTCAATTTGATCCCAATGTTTATTACTAATTTTTGGCAATTTTTTAAGGCTGAAAACCATATAAAAATTTTAAAACAATATAAGTTTTTTGCTTTGTTAATGATAATTTTTATACTTATAACTTCTTTTTATGCTGTTAGTTTGGGAGATAATTTAATAAGGTTTTTATTCGGTATAATTGTCGTATTTTTTGTATTAACAAATTTTTTAGGCTTTAATCCCAAAATTAAAAACAAAAACGACACATTGATGCAAATTTCTTTAGGGTCTTTCTCAGGTTTTTTAGGTGGCGCAACTTCTTTGTGGGCCATGCCAATAACATTCTATCTTTTAATGAAAAATCTAACTCCAAAGCAATTTGTAGATGCTAGTGGTTTTTTTATTTTAGTAGGATGTTTTCCAGTAACAATTGGTTATATTTCGACAGAAGTCTTTAAAATGGAGATGCTTTATCTTGGGGTTACAGGTTCTATATTTGCTTTAATTGGATTTCAATTAGGAGAGAAGTTTAGAGATAGAATTAACTCAAAGATTTTTAAAAAAATAGTTTTGGTTTTTTTCAGTTTGGCTGGCGGGAAAATGATAGTTCAATCTATCTATAATTTTTTAATTTAGATAATTTTTATTTTTACAGAAGATAAATTAGGAACTTCATAAGTTATTGAATCACCCTTTTTTGGAGCCCTTGTTTTGATAACACTTCCTGTAATTATTTTACTCCCTTTTGGAATAACAGAATTTTGTGAAAGCTTTAAATTTATAACCCAAGCTAACGACTGAAATGGATTAGAGTCAATTATATTTGCATTTTGAGGTTTTTCATCATTCCAATATAAAATAGATTTTTGTTCTTCAAAATTAACTTTTTTCCAATCTTGAATAGGATTGCCAAGCACAATGCCACCACACCAAGCATTGTCAGCAACCATACTATAAGGGTCTATACCATTATAATTAGCATCTCTGTCTATTATCATTTCAAAGGCTGCATAAATATTGGATATATATTGTTTTATATTCTCTTTATCAAAAGAACCCATATCATTTGTTATTTCTTGTGAGATCTCCATTGCTAATTCAAACTCTAAACCAAGCCCATAAAAATTATCTATATTAATTTCTGACGGTGAGTTGTAAATTTCATCTTTGAAAATACCACCAGCAATGGGATGGTCTATACCACATAGTTCTTGTTGAACTTTCGATGCTAAAGCAATTTTATAACCACCTAAGACACCTCTTCCTATATTATCATGGAAAAAATTCTGAGCTAAATAAGCTTCCTCAATATTTTCCGGTTTT
>CACAMV010000005.1 GCA_902533695.1 uncultured SAR116 cluster alpha proteobacterium | reverse complement strand
GGAGAAAAATCATGCCTAAATTAGTTGCGGAAGGCTTTCGAGTAATTGCACCTGATCAACGAGGTTACGGTAAAACTGTTGGTGGCTCAAAAGATTTTGAAGATGATATACGTCAATATAGTTTATTTAATCTTACAATTGATATTTTATCATTTTTGTTCAAATTAAAAATTTACAAAGTTGATTTATTGGTAGGCCATGATGCAGGTTCAATTGTTGCAGGAACTGCAGCATTAATAAGGCCAGATATTTTTAAATCTGTTGTTATGATGAGTGCTCCATATACTGGAGTTCCTAAAATAAATGTGAAAAAAAATTCTGACCCTATTCACAAAAACTTGAAAGATCTCCAAGTACCAAGAAAACATTATCAATGGTATTACTCTTCAAAACAAGCAAATGATGACATGCATTTGAAAAGCAAAAAAAAACTTCATCAATTTCTAAGGTGTTACTTTCATACGAAGAGTGCCGATTGGAAACAAAATTTTCCACACAAGTTAAAAGCCTGGACTGCAAAAGAATTAGCTAAACTTCCTGAATATTATATCATGAAACTTAATGATACGATGGTTGATAGCGTAATTAAATTTAAGCCAAAAAACAAAAATTATGAAAAATGGCTTAATGATGAAGAATTAAGTTTCTATACAGAAACATTTTTTAAAAACGGGTTCCAATCATCTTTAAATTGGTATAGATGTATGACTTCTAATGAAATGAATGATGATTTAAAAATATTTTATGGAAAAAATATTAATATCCCTTCAATGTTTATAAGTGGTGAAAAAGATTGGGGAATGTATCAAAAACCTGGTGCATTGGAAGAAATGCGAAAAAACGTTTGTAAAAATTTTTATGGTATTAATATTGTTAAAAACGCTGGTCACTGGGTTCAGCAAGAACAACCAAAAAAGGTTTGTGAATTATTATTAAATTTTTATAACTCATTATAATTAAGATTGATGAGTATAAAGCAATCACCAAAAGGAGTTCTTATAGCATTAATTGGTGCATTGTTAATAACCCCAGATACATTGTTTATGAGATTATCTGAAATGGATGTTTGGACAATGTTGTTCTGGAGAGGAATGCAGATGGGACTAGTTTTAGTTTTTTTAACATTGTGTATTCAAACCTACAGAGAACATTTTAATCTTATTTTCAGTAAAACTGGTATTTATATTATTCTTTCTCAAGGTTTAGGATCCATAACCTTTACTTATGGAATAGTAATTTCATCCGTAACTCTTATCCTATTATGCGTTGCAACTTCTCCTCTATTTGCTGCATTTTTTTCACACTATTTATTAAAAGAAAAGGTAAAAAAGTCAACGATCTATGCTTCGTTCTTTACAATTGTTGGCGTGTCTATATCCCTTCTTGACGCTCACAATGCTATTAATGCTCCTCAAGGAAATTATCTTACTGGACTTGTTTGTGGTTTGTTTACTGCGGCAGCATTAGGTTTAAACTTTGTATTATTAAGATCTAAACCAAAAATACCAGCGATAGGAGCTACTGGTTTTGGAGGTTTTTTGACAGGTTTAATTGGAATTTTATTCGTTCAAAAAGATAATATTTTTTCAGGAGATTTGATCGCAATATCAATTTCAGGATTAGTAATATTACCTTTTTCATTTGCAGCTTTAACTTATGCAACAAGATTTACTCAAGCCGCAAATGTGAGTTTACTAATGTTGCTTGAAACAATTTTAGGCCCAGTATGGGTATGGTTTTTTATTAGAGAAACTCCAAGTCTACAAATGATTTTAGGTGGTTTAATAGTAATATTAACATTAATGATATATTTCATACAGCCATTTAAAAAAAAATATCATGTTTAAATTTAAATTCTTTACAATTATCTTTATATTCCTTTATTTAAATGTTGCATTTTCAAATGAAATAAAAATTCAAGAAAGAATAAATAATTTTAAAAATTCAAAAGAATCTATAAGAAAAATAAGTCAAAATGTTAGAAACAAAAATTATTCATATATAAATAATGATATCTTGTTTTTATATAGTTGGTTCAAAGTTATGCCCTCTTACTTTCCAAAAGGAAGTGAAGCCTCTATTAATAATAACTCTGACGCGAGTGCAGAAATTTGGGAGAATTTTTCTTTATTTCAGAAGTTTTCAGATAATGCTATGAAAATATCATTACAAATGATTAACTCAATTAATAAAAATAATTTAGAGGATCTAGATAATATGCTTAATGAGTTATCAAGAACTTGTTCAAGTTGTCACAAAAGATTTCGAAATTAGAGAATTACTTTAAACCCTTCAAACTCAGGATGACCTAAATATAATCCTTTGTGATTTCCTGCATCTTTATGCGCTTCTCTGAAGGATTCAGATTTAGTCCAATTGATAAAATCATTTTCAGATTCCCAAGTACTATGTGAAGCATAAATAGTATATTCATCTTCAATTTTACCCTTTATTAAATTGAACTTTTTAAAACCTGGCACATTATCAAGGTGTGTTTCTCTATTTTTCCAGATATTCTCAAATATTTCTTCTTCCCCATTAATGATTTTAAATCTATTCATTGCTATATACAATTTTATCTCCATTGATGATTATATATATAATTTATAAATATCAGATTTAAACAAAAAATAATTTTTTATTAATCTTTTCATTACTTGACCTATGCTAGTTATTTCCTCAAAATGAATTTTATGAGTTTAGATAGTAATATATCAATTAACGAGGATAGGCTTTGGAATAGCCTAATAGAAATGTCTAAGATTGGACCTGGAGTTGCTGGAGGTAATAATAGACAAACCCTAACCGCTGAAGATGGTCAGGCTAGAAAAATTCTCCAAAAATGGTGTGAAGATTTAGGAATGGAGATGAAGGTGGATCAGCTTGGATCTATGTTTTTCAAAAGAAATGGCGAAGATAATGAAGCACTTCCTGTTGTAATAGGAAGCCATTTAGACACACAACCTACAGGCGGAAAATACGATGGAGTTTTAGGTGTCTTGGCAGGTGTTGAAATAGTAAGAACATTAAATGATTTAGATTTAAAAACAAGAAGACCGATTATGATCGTTAATTGGACTAATGAAGAAGGTTGTCGATTTGCACCAGCCCTTATGGCATCTTCTGGTTATTCTGGACTTTATGAAGTTGACAAAATTTTAAATACAAAAGATGCAGATGGTTGTAATTTTGAAGATGAGTTAAGAAAAATCGGATGGCAGGGTAAAGAAAAAGTTGGTGATCAAAAAATGCATTGTTATTTTGAATTGCATATTGAACAAGGTCCTATTTTAGAAAATGAAAATGTTGATATTGGTGTTGTAACGCATGGTCAAGGTTTGAAGTGGCTAGAAGTAAACTTAGCAGGAGTTGAACAACATACAGGCACAACGCCCATGGATGTAAGAAAAGACGCTGGATTAGCTATGTCAAAAATAATACAAGAAGTAAATAACATTGCCCTTTCAAATTTGCCCGATGTGGTTGGAAGTGTTGGACATATTGAAGTTTTCCCGAACTCAAGAAATGTAATACCTGGAAAAACAATCTTTACTGTAGATTTTAGATCGCATAAAAATGCAAAATTAGACAAAATGGAACTAGAACTAAAAAATTTTTTAAAAAAAACGTGCGAAAACTTAAAGATAGATTACACAATAAATCAAATTGGTGGTTTTGATCCCATAACATTTGATAAAAATTGTGTTAAATTAATAAAAGAATCAGCAAAAAAACTAGGATACTCTCATAAGAATATAATTTCTGGTGCTGGTCATGATGCTTGTGCTGTAAATTCAATAATTCCAACAGCCATGATAATGTGTCCATGTGTTGATGGTATCAGTCATAATGAATCTGAAGAAATTAAAAAAGAATGGGCTACTTCAAGTACAAATGTTTTAATGCACGCTGCGATAGAGGCAGCATTTCAATAGGAGAAAATGATGAGTAAAAAAATAGCTTTTATAGGATTAGGAGCTATGGGAGGTCCTATGGCTTCAAACATAATTAAAAAGGGAATAAAATTGTCTGTTTATGACATAGATAGGGAAAAAATGAATAAAGTTGTCGAAATAGGAGGTGAATTAAATAACAATATTTCGGACTGCATTAAAAATGCAGAAATAGTTATTACTATGCTTCCAGCAACAGAACAAGTTAAAGAAGTTTTAATTGGTGAAAACGGTATAATTACATCTTTGAATCACGGCACTATAATAATGGATATGAGCACAATATCACCAAAAGGAACTGACCAAATTGCGGATTCTTGTAAAATGAATAACATAGAATTTATTGACGCTCCCGTTGGCAGATTGGTAAGTCATGCTATATCAGGAGATTCTCTTTTTATGGTTGGATGTGACAATGAGATAGCATTTAAGAAAGTTGAACCTCTTTTGAATTCTATGGGAACAAGTATAATAAGATGTGGTAAAGTAGGCTCTGGTATAAGAGCAAAAGTGGTCAATAACTTTCAAATTCTTAGTATCGCTCAAATTACAGCAGAAGCATTGACACTTGCAGAAAAATTGGGATTAAACTTAGATGTTTTTAAAGAAGTTAATGCAGGCACTACTGCGAACAATGGTCAATTTCATGTTAACTTTATGTCTAAAGTATTAAAAAATGATATTGAACCAGGCTTTACAATTGATCTTGCTCATAAAGACATGGGGCTTGCTATTGAAGCAGGAAATAATTTCAGAGTTGGCCTGCCAGTTGGATCGTCTGTCCATGCGGTATATAGTCAAGCAAGATCAGGAAAATATTCGAAAAAGGACTTCAGTGCACTACTAGATTATGCATGCGAATTGGCTGGGATAAAGCCACCAAGAATTTAATTTTTAAACGACAGGACATAATCCTCCATCTAGATTAATAGCAGTGCCAGTGATATAGGAACTCCTTTCAGATGCTAAAAATGCTACAAGGTTAGCATAATCAATCTCCTCTCCAACTTTGCCCATAGGAATTTTTTTGCTTAATTCATCATATAATTTTTTAACATTACCGTCCGGTGCTTTTCTTTCCCACTGAACACTTTTAATTAACCCAATGCAAATAGCATTAACTCTTATGTTAAATTCAGCATATTCATTGGCCAAAGATTTAGTTAAATTTATTCCAGCTGCTCTAGTAACAGAAGTTGGAAGAGTTCCTGCATTGGGTGCTTTTCCTCCTCCTATTGCAGCATTAATTATAGAGCCCCGATTATTTTTTTTCATAAAGGGAACAACAAGCCTGCACATTCTAATAGCAGCCATCAACTTAAGATTGATATCATTCTCCCAGGCATCATCACTAACATCTTCAAAATTATTAGCTGCAGAGGTTCCCGCATTATTAACCAAAACATCTATATTATTAAATTTTGAAATTGTTTTTTCTATCAAGTTTTTACAATCATTAGGATCTGTGACATCACATGATATACTCATTACTTCATTTTTTGTGTCTTTTCTAATGATGTTTGCTTTTTGTTCTAGATATTCAGCTCTTCTGCCACAAATAACTATTTTTGCTCCCTCATTTGAAAGCAATTTGGCAGAAGCAAAGCCCAAACCATCACTTCCACCTGTAATCAAAACAACCTTGTTCTGTAAATTTAATTTAAACATTTTACCCTCACTAAACTAATTAAAAACAGATTATTTAATCTTTTGTTGTTTCCATAAATCTGTTTATTGCTGTTACACCATCAAATGAGTATGGAAATATTAATGGTGTTGGTACTGCCTTACATTTTACTATTACTGCTGAGGGACCCTCTTCCTCATAAATAGTTTTTAAAACCTTGCTATTGTCAATCTGATTTTTTATCGTATAGCTATTTTCAATTCCTGAACCTTTTGCAATTAATTCTAAGTTTGTTTTTCCAGCTGTTGCAGTTGGTTGGCTTCCTGTTTCAACATATGATTCGTTATCCATCACAATTAAAGTTAGATTTGAACTAGGATGATTTGCTATTGTGGACATGATTCCTAAGCTCATCAACATATCTCCATCGCCTGTAATAATTGCAATTTTCAAATCTGGTTTTGCAATAGAAAGACCTAAAGCAAATGGAACAGCTTGTCCCATAGCACCAATAAAACCAAAATTTCTTTTGTCATCTCCAGCAGACATTAAATCCCAAGTTGATGTTCCAAGTCCACTAACTACTCGCAAATTATCTTGTCTTTCACTCAACAACTTTTGTACAAATGCTCTTCTATCTATCATATTTCATCCATTTTTAAATTGTTTCGCACCTATCAACTTTTGAGATAAAAGTACAGTTGAAGACCTTCTAGTGTTAAATGCAAATTTTGCTGCCGCATAAACAGTTGAACCCACCTCTTCCTCATAATCGACTCTAAAGACTTTGACATCCATTGCCTCTAAAACTTTTGGAGTGCCCTGACCCATAGGCACTTGCCAAGGAATAAATTCACCCCATTCTCCTCTCATGGACACAATTGCCAAAAAAGGTATTCTACAAATATTTGGTAATGCTAATGCGTTAATACAATTACCAACTCCACTTGATTGCATTAATAAAGCACTTTTTTTACCGCCAGCCCAAGCTCCAGATGATAAACCAACTCCTTCTTCTTCCGTGGTCAAAGTGATGACATCAATTTCATTATCTTGTTCACACAAATCAATTAAAGGAGTATGGCCAGCATCAGGGATATGTGAAATCAAAGTTATATTCAACTCTTTAAAAACATCATATATGTCGTGACGCCAATCTTTAGTTATTTTTTTCATAAATTGCCCAGATTTTAAAACTTCATACATTTAATACAATTTTTCTTTAATTATCAATTTGGAAATTAATTTTTTTATTATAATCTATATGCTGTTTTCTTAAAAAGGAATTTATATGACAAATAATAAAAATAAAGTGGCGATTGTCACTGGAGCTGCAAAAAATATTGGGCGATCT
This sequence comes from uncultured SAR116 cluster alpha proteobacterium, assembly GCA_902533695.1. GTDB lineage: Bacteria > Pseudomonadota > Alphaproteobacteria > Puniceispirillales > Marisalimonadaceae > AG-426-I14. The sequence goes on along the minus strand of CACAMV010000005.1, from coordinate 49,332 downwards.
ACATGCATAGAATTATCAAAAATTGGCTTCAATATTCTTATCCATGCTAATACTGATAAAGCAGGTGCAGAAGAGACATTATCTTATGTTAAATCAAATCAAGTTGAAGCTAAAATAAAAATTGGTGATTTGACTAATGAAGAATTTACCAAAGACCTTATTAAATCATCTAAAGATTTAGGAGAAACCTCTATACTTGTAAATAATGCTTCGCAAAGAAATTTTATAAAGTTTGAAGAAATGTCATTTAAAGATTGGCGTCAAATAATGAATATAAACTTAGATGCAGTTTTTTTAACTTGTAAATACGTAATTCAAGAAATGAAAAAAAATAATTGGGGTAGAATCATTAATTTAGGAGGTTTGTCAGCTCATATTGGAGCAATTGGACGATGTCATGTAGTATCTTCTAAGATGGCTGTTGTTGGTTTTACTAAAGCTCTTGCAATCGAATATGCTGGAACTGGAATTACTGTTAATTGTGTTGTACCAGGATTAATTGACACTGTAAGAGGACCTTCTGCTGGATCAGGTCTGGTGCATCCATCACATTCCAGCCCTCCAATAGGCAGAAAAGGCTATCCAATTGAGGTCGCTTCTATGATTAAAAATTTGTGTAACCAGAATTCAGACTTTATAACTGGACAAACCATACACATAAATGGGGGAAGTTATTTTTCTTAACTATAAAGCAGCCCTGAGTGCTGCATCTGATTTATGATTACCATCTTCATCCCAATATGGTATAGGACCGTAAATTTCTATCAAAAAATCAAGAAACGTCCTTACTTTAGGGGAAAGATGTTTACCGCTAGGATAAACTGCATAAATCGGGATATCTTCTTGTAAAAATTCCTCTAATAATGAAATCAAAGTTCCTGAAGCAATATGTCTTCCAACCACAAATCTAGACAAAATTGCTATACCTCCACCATTAATACAAGCTCTTAAAATAGCATCACCATGATTTAATTGAAGCCTTCCTTTTGCGATTATCAACTTTGGCTTATCTTCAATTAAAAAATGCCATTCATTGTAGGAACTACCTGGTCTAAATGAAATTATATCATGCTTAGCTAAATCATTCGGATGTGAAGGGTTACCTTTTTTTTCTAAATAACTAGGAGAGGCCACCATTGCTCTATGATTTGATGCTAATTTCCGTGCAATCAATGAGCTATCTTTCAGTAATGCAATTCGGATAGCTAAGTCAATGTTGTTTTCAACTAAATCAAGCTCATTGTCAGAAACAATCATTTCTACTTCTACTTCTGGATATCTAGTTCTAAATAAAGGCAAATGAGGAGCTATATGTCTATATGAAAATGTACTTGGTGCAGTAATTCTAAGATGGCCTTTTGGAGCATTGGCAACACTAGATATAGCTGCTTCAGCTTCTTCAACATCACCAACTATTCTTCTTGCTCTATCTAAATAAGCTTGGCCAACTTCAGTAAGTGAAACAGACCTTGTGGTCCTGGTCAACAACCTTGCCCCTAGTCTATCTTCTAAGGCATGAACACTTTTAGAAACGACAGGAGCAGAAAGATTTAATTCTCTTCCTGCTGCAGCTAAAGAACCTTTATCTACAATAGTGATGAAAATTCTCATAATTGATATAAGATCCATTACAAAACCCTTTGAATTATATATTCATGATATAATAATTAAATTTTAATATAAAATAACCTGTGTACATTTTTAATCTATAATCATTTTAAACTTGAAAATAATTTATTATTTTCGTATCAAAATAGTGCATACGGCGTGAAGTAGGTAACTTCATATTTTTCGTAGGAGGGGTGGCCGAGTGGCTGAAGGCGCCGGTTTGCTAAATCGTTAGGGGAAGAAATTCCTCTCGGGGGTTCGAATCCCCCTCCCTCCGCCATAACAGTTAAAATATCAATAATTTAACGTGATAATATTTTTGTTTGCACCCAAAAAGTAGCCATATCTATTAATAAGATTTTCTATATAATTAATCTAAATTTCTGCTTTAAATTCATTGCCTAATTCTTTCATTAATTTTTGAGCTGAAACTTTTCTAACCTTATTAAAGTTGGTTCCTGCCCAAAGATTTATAAATTCACCATTATTTTTAATTTGAGACTCTCTTCTTAATGGTATCGTAATTGTATTTTGTATAGGGAATGGAAAAAATTTTTTTCCATTCATTTCCTCAATAAATTTATTGTTGATGCCTCTAGCCATCCTACCAGAAAAAGCTTTTGTAATTTGAGTTTTTCTTTTTTGTTCATTTAAAAGATAATGTTTATGTATTTTAGAAGTTCCAGCTTCATCACATGTTAAAAAAGCTGTTCCAAGTTGCACAGCTAGCGCACCAATTTTTATGACCCGTTTAATGTCCTTTCCTTCCATAATACCACCTGCTGCAACAACTGGTATAGAAACATTTTCTAGTAATTTGATTAACAAATTATCTAACTTAAGTTTTTCATCTACGTTTTCTTGATTAAAAATACCTCTATGTCCACCAGCTTCGAAACCTTGTGCTACAATAAAATCCGCTTCAACACTTTCTATGCTTTGTGCTTCATCAATATTAGTTGCAGTAATACCTACTTTAATGCCTAATGATTTAATTTTTTCGATTATAGTTAATGAGGGTATACCTAAATGAAATGTAATTATTGAAGGGAGATTTTTTAAAGCTGATTCTATTTGCGTTTCTAAATCATAATAGAAAGGTTTATCAGGAACATTTATTTCAAATTTTTCATTTAAAGTTAAATTTGAAAGAGCTTTGATTGCTTCATCTTGAACTTTTTTTCCTGGAAGTCTAACAGGTTTAAATACAAAAAAATTTGCATTTATAAACCCATTAGTAAGTTTTTTTGTAATATCTAATGTCTCATCTATTTTTTCTGGGCTAGTAAAACTGAAACCAAAACTTCCAACTCCACCTGAATTAGCTACTGCACTAGCAAGTTCTGGTGTGTTAAAACCTCCAGCCATAGGTGCTTGAATTACGGGCAATTTCAATTTAGAAAAATTGAAAACTTTCATAATTATAATATTACATGATTAGTGACTTTTGCATAAGAATAAATATTTTTTTACTTAAAACATTTATTAAAATATTTGATTATCAAATAATTATCAATTACAAAAATTTCTTAATTTAAAAAAATCATTGAGTAACTTCATTTGCCCCTTACTTTTGGCTTCAGGAAAGAAAATATATTTAGAAACGAAAATAAAAACTGCGATTTGAGCTTAACAAAAAATAAATACCTCGCGGTACTTCGTTAATTGAACTTGACGTCATTGAAATTATACAAATTGGGGCTTCTTGACCTTGAAATTTATCTACAGTTCCAATCCTTAAATCATCAAGCAACTTGTCAAAAAGACCATTAACTTGATTGTTATATGGAGCAACTACAATAATATTATTATATGTTAAAAATCAGTTTCCCCTTCAATCATCTAATTAAAACCTTATAAAACAGGTACAATTATATCTTTGTAGACGAATTTTATAGTAAAATGTTTATTATTGGACAAATCAATTTTGCAATGATTTTAAAACTACTTTAACTCTTACATTATTTTACTTATCAATTTATTTGTGTATTTTAATTTTGTAATATTAATATTTTTTAATTTATATAATTAAAAGGATTTTTTTAATGTTAAAATTAAGTAGATCAGCAGTTGAGCAATATCTAAATTGTAAAAGATGCTTTGTATTAACTTACAAATACAAAGTTAGACTAAATATGCTTCCATTTACTTTAAATATTGCAGTAGACAATTTGTGTAAAAATGAATTCGACCAGTATAGAAAAAAACAGAAACCACATCCTCTTTTTATAAAACACAATATAGATGCCGTCCCTTTTAAACACCCAGATATGGACAGATGGAGAAATAATTTTCAAGGTATTTCATATATAGATCCGGATATTAATGTTAATTTCTATGGTGCAGTCGATGACGTTTGGGAGAAACCTGATGGTGAATTAATTTTATCAGATGTTAAAACCACTTCTAAAAACAAGTTTGATTGGGAGGATGTTTGGAATAGATTTGACTATCCTAAAAGTTATAAAAGGCAGTTAGAGATGTATCAATGGTTATTTCGTAAAAATGGTTTTAAAGTCTCAAATACTGCTTATTTGCTCTACTATAATGGCCTTAAAAATGAATCAATGTTTAATCAAGTTTTAAAGTTTGAATCGCATCTCATTAAAATTGAATGTAATGATGCTTGGGTTTCTCAGGTGCTAATTGAGGCTACAAATTTATTGAAAGCAGAAGAATATCCTAAAGGTTCCATTTCATGCGATACGTGCAGTTATTTAAAAAAAAGATGGGATATTAGTCAAAAAAATTAATTAATTTTTAAACCCTGTAATACAATGATATTATTTAATTTAATTTAGTCAAAATTTTTTATTATTGAGGAGAACAAATTGAAGTCTAAAGTCAAAGCAGTAGTTATAGGGGGTGGAGTAGTTGGCGTTTCAACATTATATCACCTTGCAGCAAAAGGTTGGAATGATTGTATTTTATTTGAAAGGAAAATGTTAACTTCAGGATCAACATGGCATGCTGCTGGACTATTACCTTTATTTAATATGTCTTATTCAGTAGGACAAATACACAAATATTCAGTTAAATTTTATCAAGAGCTGCAAAATGAAACAAATATGGATGTTGGTTTTAGAAAGGTTTCTAATATAAGACTAGCTACTACAAGAGATAGAATGGATGAATATCTTCAATATAAAGGTGTAGCTGAAACAATAGGTGTAAGTGTTGAGAAACTAACACCGGATCAGGTACAAGAAATTTGGCCATTTTGTTCTAAAGATGGATTGATTGGAGCAATTAGACATCCTGAAGATGGATACATTCAACCTGCTGATCTTACACAAGCTTTAGCAAAAGGTGCGAGAGATAAAGGAGCTGAAATTATAATTAATACTGAAGTGATCAACATAATAAATAATAAAGATGGAACTTGGACCGTTGAAACCTCTCAAGGTGAGGTGGAGTGTGATCATATAATTTCCTGTACTGGAAATTTTGCCAGAAAAACTGGAAAAATGGTTGGTCTCGATATTCCTGTCATTCCAGTTGAACATCAATTTATTGTCATGGAACAACATCGAAAAATTTTAGAGAGACATGAAAAAAATTTACCAGAAATGGGTGTATTAAGAGATTCTGATTCATCTTGGTATATGAGAGAAGAAGCTGGAGGATTGCTACTTGGACCATATGAAACGGGTGCTCCTGCTTGTTATATTGATGGACCGAATAAAGATAGTGAGTTTGAATTGTTTCAAGAGGATCTGGATAGAATTTCTGTCCACATAGAATCTGCAATCAAACGCGTTCCCATTTTTGGAGAAATGGGTATGAAAAAAGCATATAATGGAGCAATTGCATATACACCTGATGGAAGTCCAATCATTGGTCCAGCATGGGGTTTAAAAAATTTTTGGATTAATGAAGGGCATTCTTTTGGTGTTACTGCAGCAGGGGGCGCTGGTTGGCAATTAGCAGAATGGATTGTCAATGGTGAACCAACGATAGATATGTTAGGGGTGGATCCAAGAAGGTTCGGAGATTACGCTACGAAAAATTATCTGATTGAAAAAAATGAAGAAGCTTATGCAAATGTTTTTACTGTTCATTATCCTGATGAAGAAAGACCTGCTGGAAGACCTTTAAAAACATCTCCATGCTATGAAAAGTTAAAAACCATGGGAGGTATTTTTGGTTCGTCATTTGGTTGGGAAAGAGCAAATTGGTTTTCTCCTAATATTATTAATCAAGAAGATGATTGGTCATTTAGAAGATCTAAATATCATCCTTATGTTGGTAATGAAGCAAAAAATGTTTCTGAAAATGTAGGTATATTAGACTTAAGTGGTTTTGCAAAATGTAGAATTTCCGGTCCTGATGCAGAAAATTTTCTAAATAGATTTGTTGCAAATAAATTGCCCCAAAAAATAGGTAGAATCTCTTTATGTCACTCACTTACTTCAAAGGGAGGGGTTCATTCAGAGTTTACAATTACCAGAGAAAGTGAAAATTCTTTTTACATAGTATCAGCAGGAGTTTTCACGCGTCTAGATCATGACTGGATATTAAAAAATGTACTAAATCATGAAGATGTTAAATTTGAAGATATAACTAATTCAATGGGAGTATTGGTAGTCGCAGGACCAAAGAGCAGAAAATTAATCAAAAAATGTACTTCAGCAAATTTAGAAAATGAATATTTTCCTTGGCTTTCAGCTCAAAATATAGAAGTTGGTTCAGCTCCAGTTTTTGCGATGAGAGTAAATTTTGTAGGAGAATTAGGCTGGGAATTACATCATCCAATTGAGTACCAAAATCACATTTTCGATTTATTATTTAAAAAAGGGAGTGACTTAAATTTAAAACCATTTGGTATAAGAGCAATGGACTCATTGAGATTAGAAAAATCTTATAGATTGCCGGGTAGAGAACTTTCTATAGAATATTCTGCACTAGAGTCTGGACTAGATAGGTTTGTTTCTAATAATAAAGGCGATTTTATTGGAAGAAATGGACTTGCAGATTGGCAAGCCAATGGATTTTCAAATGATTTTGTTACTTTGGAGATAAAAGACGTTGATGATGCTGATCCTTTGGGGAATAATCCTATCTATTTTAAAGGAAATTTAGTTGGTAGAGCAACAAGCGGTGGATTTGGCCATAGAATAAATAAATCTATTGCATTAGCAATGATTAGCCCTGAACATAATCAGTTAGGTAAAGAATTAGAAATAAATATTCTTGGAAAAAATTATAAATGCATTGTCATAACTGAAAGTCCTTATGATCCAGAAAATAAAAAAATTAGAGTTTAATTAAAAATTTTGTATCCATGTTCATGACTAGAAACTTTTAACCAATTAATAACATAATCTAAATAACTTGATAAAATTAACAATGAAAAAGAGTTTTCTTCTTTGCAAAAAAGAATAACGTTAGAATGACCTAAAATAGTTTGAAAGCACAAACCAGGTACAGTGAAATTTTTATCTAAGTTTATCGGACAACCTTTTGATAAAATCCATCTTACTTTTTTTCCAGTCAAATTTAACATTTCATATTGATCTGAAACTTTTGTGATAGTTAATTGTATTCTCTTAAGATTTTTCTCTAATTTTTCTATTGTGGTTAAATTAGAGCCTAATGAGATAAATAAGAGTTCATCAGGACCTAAGTTTAATAAAAAAGATATTTTATTTTGATTAAATCTTCCAATACTACTTGGGACCTTATATTTGAAATTCTCATTTACTAACATTTGAAAATCTGAAATCTTATAATTACCTCTTATATTAAATATATTAATGTTATTGTGGTAATTTATTGTAATACCAATATCTTTATTCTTAGAAAGAATTTGCTCTTTCTTAAAGCAACTTGTTGAGTTTAAAACTTTCTTATCTTTTAAATTTAAATAACTATAACCCATTAATTCTTTCTCCTTTAGAGTCAAAAAAACAGGGTTTAACTATTTTAGCAGAAACAACATCTTTGTCTAAAAGTGGAAAATAAATAGTGTCCCCAAATTTTGAATGACCATTTTTAATTAATCCTAATGCAATAGACCTATTACAATTTGGAGAAAAATAAGATGAAGTGATATGACCTATCATTTTTACAGGAGTTTTTTCTTTTGAACTTTCAACAGCATGAGCCCCCTCAGGAAGCACTTTATTTGGATCATCTGTAAAAATACCTACCAGCTGTTTTCTATCGTTAGTTGATGAAGTTATCGCTAATGACCTTTTCCCGATAAAATCATTTTTTTTCTTTGAAATAATCCAATCCATTCCTAAATCCACTGGGTTGACTGAACCGTCAGTCTCTTGTCCTACGATTATGAAACCTTTTTCAGCTCTTAAAACATGCATCGCCTCAGTTCCATAAGGCATTAAACCAAAGTCCTCGCCATTTTTTAAAATTTTTTGCCAAATACGTAAACCATGTTTTGAAGGTACATTAATCTCATAAGACAATTCACCTGTAAAAGATATACGAAAGATTCTAGCTGGAACATTATCTATCAATCCATCTTTAAATGTCATCATAGGAAAGATTTTTTCATTCAAATTAACATTACAATTTGATGCCTTTAAAATATCTCTCGATTTTGGACCAGCAATTGAGATGACTGACCACTGTTCAGTAACTGAGGTTAAAAAGACATCCAAATTTGGCCATTCCGTTTGCAACCACTCTTCCATCCAAGACATAACAACAGGCGCACCAGTTGTAGTAGTAGTCATGTGAAAATGATTATCATTTATACAGGAAGTAACTCCGTCATCCATAACCATCCCATCTTCTTTTAACATCAACCCATATTTACATTGTCCTTTCTTAATTGAAGACCAGTCATTAGTATAAATCATATTCAAAAATTTTCTTACGTCTGACCCTTTTATATCTATCTTTCCAAGAGTAGAAGCGTCAAGGATACCAGCACTTTGCCTTGTATTATAAACCTCCCTGTTAACTGCATCTCTAAAGTTTTCATTTTTTTGAGGATAATACCACGCTCTCATCCACTGTCCGACATGTTCATATTTAGCGTGATTTAATCTATGCCAAGGATCTATCTTTGTTAATCTAACAGGATCAAAAAGAGATTTAATATCGTTTCCCGCTATTGTTCCAAATGTAACTGGAGTATATGGGTATCTATAAGTAGTAGTTCCTATTTCTTCAATATTTTTTGACAGTTTGTTTGATAAAATGCCAATACCTGCCATATTTGATGTTTTACCTTGATCAGTCCCCATTCCTAAAGTTGTGTAACGTTTTAAATGTTCTATAGAATTATAACCTTCATTTGAAGCTAGCAGTATGTCTGAAGTAAGAACATCATTTTGAAAGTCAACGAATGCTTTATCTGAAGTTTTTTTTCCCTGTTCATTTGGTAAACGCCAAATTGACCTTATTTCATTTGAAAGTGATGGAGCTTCAATCTTTAAATTAACTTTTTTAAAAGTTCTTATTCCAAATTGTTTTAATAAAGTTTTAGTTTTTCCAATGGTTTCATCGATTGACTTTTTAATATCAAAACTACCATCGGTGCCACCAATGGTCATTTCTTCCTGAACATGAATACTAGGCTTAAAACAAAAATACTTTTTGTCCCAGATCAATTTTCCACCAGATTGACTAAATAAATGAACTGATGGTGTCCAACCGCCAGAAACAGCTACTAAATTAACTTTAATTTTTTTGGTCTTTTCTATTATTGAACTACCAGCTTCTGACAAAGGTCCAATTTCTACATTTTTTACTTCTCTATTACCATTAACAGATGCAATGCCGTAACCAAATAAAACTTCAATTCCAAGGTTTTTTACAGATTCAATAATTTTTCCTTTTGCTTTAGCTCTTATATCTAAGACATATTTTACTTTTGCCCCAACATTATGAAGAGTTAAAGCTGTTCTATAAGCATCATCGTTGTTAGTGCAAATTAAAACTTCATCACCTGGAAGGACGCCATAATTATTAATATATCCTCTCACAGAACCAGACAACATTACACCTGGTAAATCATTACCAGACATAATTAAAGGTCTCTCGATTAGACCTTGAGCTAAAATAACTTTCTTTGCTCGTACTTTCCACAATCTCTGTCTAGGAAAAGTTAAATATTCATCAACTGAATAATTAGAACATTCCTCAGCTATAGTTATATAATTGTGATCATGATATCCAAAAACTGTACTGTTATTCAATAAAGTAACATTAGGCATTTTTTTAAGTTTTTTTGATATTTTGTAAGCCCATACTTTGCCTTCTAAAGAATTTATTTTTATATCATTTTCATAAAGTAAACATCCACCAAAGTAATTGTTTTCATCAACTAAAAGTGTTTTTAATCCTGACTGCGCTGTTAATAAAGTTGAAACCAAACCAGTTGGACCTGCGCCAACAATAATTACATCCACATGAAAATGAATATGTTCATATTTATCTGGATCTTCATGAACATCTGATGCTTTGCCATGACCTGCTAACCTTCTAATAAAATATTCATAGGTTTTCCACATAAAGTTAGGCCACATAAAGGTTTTGTAATAAAAACCAGCAGGAAGTAACCTAGAAAAAAAAGATATAACTTTACCTAAGTCGTATTTTAAATTTGGCCATCTATTTTGACTTTGAGAAACGAGACCATCAAAAATCTTAACTTTTGTGGCCTGAATATTTGGTTCAATTCTATCATTCTTATGAATTCTTACAAGAGCGTTTGGCTCTTCTGATCCTAATGCCATTATTCCTCTGGGACGATGATATTTAAAAGATCTGCCAATTAATTTAATATCATTAGCGATCAAAGCACTTGCTAAACTTTCACCCTCAAAACCACTAAGTTTTTTCCCGTCAAAATTAAAGAAAACCTTTTTGTTGTAATTTGTAACAAAATTATCAATTCTTTTTTTTGACATTAATTTTTTCCAAGTTATTAAATTCATCTTTATGTGAACCTCTCCAATTTTTTTTGAATGCTATTTTCCCCTCTTTTGACTTTGGATTTTCTCCCATTTTATAGATTTCATAAATTTCATTTGTAATGGTATTTCTAACCAAATTAAACCATCTTCTACATCCACTAGAGTGAACCCATCTTTCAATAAAAATTCCTTTTGGATTGTATCTTGAAAACAAATATTCTGACCATTCTTTATTAGATAAGCCATGACATTTATTAGGTCTGACAATATGAGCCTCTCCACCACATGAAAATTCTATTTCATCTCTTAAACCACAATATGGACATTCAATATTTAACATTTTTTTCTACAACAGGTTTTTTTTAATGAGCAACACCAGCCGCTCCATGTTCATCTATCAAAACACCCTTTTCAAAACGATCCAAAGAAAATGGTTTTGCGATTTCATTAGGTCTATCATTCGCAAGAAGGTCAGCAAAAACATGTCCGCTTCCTGGGGTAGCTTTAAACCCACCAGTACCCCAACCACAATTAAAAAACAGTCCTTCAATTTCTGTCTTAGAAATTATTGGGGATGCATCTGGACAAGTGTCTACTATACCTCCCCAATGTCTCAACATTCTTAATCTTGAAAGAATAGGAAATAATTCAATCGCAGAAGCTATCATTTGCTGAGTAACAGGAAAAGATCCTTTTTGAGCATAAGAATTATACTTGTCAACACCTGCTCCAAGTACCATTTCTCCTTTGTCAGACTGACTTATGTACATGTGTACCGCGTTAGACATTATAACTGTATCTAAAATAGGTTTAACAGGTTCTGAAACTAGAGCTTGTAATGGTCTACTTTGAATTGGAAGTTTAATTCCAACTTTATCTGCAATAACGCTAGAGTGACCAGCTACAACTACACCTAACTTAGAAGTATTAATTTTACCAAGTGTGGTTTCTATACTTACAATTTTATTCTTTTTACAAATGATATTTTTAAGTTCACAATTTTGAATAATATCTACACCATAACTATCACATGCTCTCGCATATCCCCATGCCACTGCATCATGGCGTGCAGTTCCACCTCTTTTTTGAAGAAAACCTCCCATAATAGGATATCTTAAGGATTGATCTATATTTATTATTGGAACAAATTTTTTTATTTCACTTGGAGAAAGAATTTCAGAGTCAATTCCATTTAGATTAATAGCATGTACCCTTCTAGACATTTCTTTTAATTCATGTTCACTATGGGCAATCGTAAGAACACCCCTTTGACTAAACATCACATTAAAATTTAATTCTTGACTAAGATTTTCCCAAAGCTTTAGAGAATGTTCATAAATAGCAGCTGATTCATCCCATAAATAGTTTGACCTAATTATAGTTGTATTTCTTCCCGTATTTCCTCCACCAATCCATCCTTTCTCAATTACTGCTACATTTTTAACACCATGAACTGAGGCAAGATAATAAGCTGATGCAAGACCATGCCCACCTCCACCTACTATGATAACATCATAATTTTTCTTTGGGACAGGGTTTTTCCATGCAATTTGCCATTTTTTATGATTGGTAAAAGAATTTCTAATTATTGAAAAAATTGAATATTTTTCTTTATTTTTGTTATCAATCAATGTCATTTCATTAAATTATTTAACACCCTTTAAAAAACTTTAAATTGTTATCCTTTTACAACCTCTCTAGTATTTGGATTATAGGAGTCTGTAAAAGGAACATCTACCACTACAGCATCTACAGGCTTATTTGGCACGTCTGAATATTTTTCTGGTAAATGAATCTTATATTCTGATCCAATTTTGCCTTTTGGAAATCCATTTTTATTAAGATTGCCATCAAAAGGAACATAACCCATTGCAATGTTTTGTTTTTTCTCTGGGTGATACCATGGTGATGTAACAAAACCAATAGGATCACCTCTATCTTTGCTAGAAATTAGCCAAAAATCTGGAGAATATTCCTCTATTGGTTTTCCACCTAGTTCAAAACCTACAAGTTGTAATTTATAAGGTTTTTTACCATTTTGTAGATCACTTTTCATTTCTTCTAAAACTCTTTTACCTATGTAATCGGTTTTTTTATTCCATTTTCCTTTACCAGATAAAGAAACTTGATATCCTAAATTACATTGAAAAGGATTATGTTGTTGATCCATATCCTGTCCCCAAGATAATATCCCAGCTTGTATTCTCCTGTGATGAGCAGGAGCTATGACCATTAGGTTATGCTTTTTTCCTTTATCTAAAACTGTATTCCATATATCTTCAGCATATAATGTAGAATTTCTTAAATATATTTCATATCCAGCTTCTCCAGAAAATCCTGTTTGAGATATTACACATTTTCTTCCACCAACAGATGCTTCAGCAAGTCCATAAAAAGGCATATTGTCAAAATCAACTTCGTCTCCACACAAATCTTTCATCAAATCTTTAGACTTTGGGCCTTGAATTTGAACTGGAGATACATCTATTTCATGTATTTCAACATTAAATCTGTTATCACAATTAACACCTTGAAGATAAAGACCTATATCACTATCAGATAAGCTAAACCAAAATTCGTCCTCAGATATTCTTAATAATATAGGGTCATTTAATACTCCACCATAAGAATTACATAGGATCACATATCTACCTCTCATTGGTGAAATTTTTGTTGCATCTCTAGTTATAACATAGTCAACAAATTTTTCTGCATCGGGACCCTTAACGCTAATTTGTCTCTCAACAGCTACATTCCACATTGTAACATGATTTTTTATTGCTTCATATTCAACCATAGCTCCACCATCCTCAGGTTTAACATAACCCCTTGGATGATAAATCCGATTATAAACAGTTGCTCTCCAGCAACCTGCTTTCATTGATAAATGCCAATAAGGAGACTTTCTCACCCTTGTTGAAATCAGCATCTCTACCTTTGTTGGTCCACTTTGTCTTAAATTATAAGGTACTAATCTATCAGATTGGTCTACCGAAGTTATATGTTTTATTTTATCATAATCAAATTCTTGCCCCATTAAAATACCTCTCTCATCTAATAGTTAGTTTTCTTACAACTATTTCATTTTAAAAATTACATTATTATTATTTTTTATATTTATCAAATTAATTTATTTTGATTTTAAGAGTTAAACTTTTTAAATTTTTTAAGTTATATTTAATTAGGAAATATGTTATGAAAACTTTGGAATTTTTTAAGTTTTAAATTAGATAATATTATTGAGGTTTCTATTTATTAATTTTGTTTTTTAACGAAATGTTCAGGTTTAATTTAATGTATAACGGCGACAATAAACTAAATTTATTTCAAAAGATAATATGGTTAATTTCAAATTATTTTAATAATTTAAATTTCCAAAAATGTGAAGAACATTTTTGGTATAATTTAGAGTTAAACACTAAAACACTAACTTCACTTTTGTCACAAACTAACCCTTGTTCAAGTCCGTCAAGAAGATCCTGTGATATTTTTTGGTTAAATTTTCCTTGGAAAAAAGTCACAAAATTATTGGGAGGCAAAATTTCTGCAATTGAAGTCGGTTGTGGAAGAGGAAGATATGGAATAATGCTCGAAAATTTAATCAAAAATTTTTCATATCTTGGCTGTGATATTCAAAGTTTTCAAGAATGGGAAAATAGACAAAAAGCAAACATTCACTTTAGAGTTCTAAATTCAGACGATATTTTAAGCGTTATAAAGAACAAAAATTTTTTGTTTACTCAAAGTGCAGTTGAACATTTTGAAAATGACAATTTGTTTTTTAAAAATATTCAAAATTATGTTAATCAACAATCAAAACCCTTTCTTCAAATTCATATGGTCCCATCTGCTTCTTGTTTGTGGAAGTATTTAACGCATGGGTACCGTCAATATTCTCCATCTTCAATTTTAAACTTGTATGATAAGTTTTGGAAAAAGGAACAATTTTTTTCTTTTTCTTTAGGTGGGAAAAATTGTAATAAATTACATATTAAATATATTACATTGCCAATGGTAATGAAGAAAGAGGATAAAAGAAAGAAAGAATTTAAAAATTATAAAATTGACTTAAATAAAGCTATATCAATTGATTTTCAAACATTTGATCCTAAAAATGCAAGCTTTTACGCATTGGTAATTTTTTCAAATGTTAAACTTGGAAAAAATTTCTTTTAAAGTTTTTTATTTTTAAATAAAATTCTATTATTTAATTTTTATGTTCCGCAAAAAGTTTGTAAAATTTTTTCCGAATTAAGAGGTGGCAAAGTATATTTCTTTGATACTTTATCTATTTTATATGGCTTTTTTATAACTGAGATCAATTTTTTTAAATGAGAATAATTGCCTTGATCAGCTTCTTTCAAAGCAAATTCAAGATTATGGTTCCTTGGAATTACATATGGATTATTTTCTTTCATTATTTTTAAAGATTCAGAAGTTGATCTCTTATTAAGATTTTTTCTTTCTTTTAATTTTTTATGCCAATTTTTAAACTTCAAATTTTTGTAAATCTCATTTTCAAAATTTTCTGACTCTATATCTTTAAATGTATTTGTATAATCAGCTGAGGCACTTGTCATCCAATCTAACAATTCTAAAATTAACTTTTCATCATTAAAATTTTCATTAAACAATCCAAGTTTACACTTCATCATTTTGAGCCAAGATTCTTTATAAAGTGCAGGGAACAACTTAATAATTTCTTCAGCTTGTTTTAGTGCTTTGTTTGGATTTTCATCAATTAGTGATAATAGAGTTTCAGCAAATCTTGCTAAATTCCACTGTGCAATAATTGGCTGGTTTTCAAAAGCATATCTCCCATCATGATCTACAGAGCTGTAAACAGTTTTGGGATGATAATTATCTACAAACGCACATGGCCCATAATCTATTGTTTCACCAGATATTGTCATATTATCTGTATTCATAACTCCATGAACAAAACCTACTCTCATCCAATTTGTAATTAAATTAATTTGATTATTCATCACATTTTTTAAGAACTCTAAGGCTTTATTATTTGAAGTATTTAACTCAGGGTAATGTCTATTAACAGTATAATTTAAGAGCGCTTTTAAAAACATTTTTTCTCTGGATGCAGCAGCAAATTGGAAAGTGCCTACTCTTATATGAGATGAAGCTACCCTTGTAAGAACTGCTCCTGCTTGAGGAGACTCTCTAAAAACAACTTCACTTGTTTTTACCACCGACAAACTCCTTGTAGTTGGGATATTAAGGGCATTCATAGCCTCACTTACGACATATTCTCTTAACATTGGTCCCAAAACGGCTTTTCCATCTCCATGTCTTGAAAACGGTGTCTTTCCAGATCCTTTAAATTGGATGTCTAAACGTAAACCAGATTTAGTTAAATGTTCTCCTAACATCAATGCACGCCCATCTCCAAGATTAGTAAAATAGCCAAACTGGTGACCTGAATATGCTTGTGCAAATGTTTTCATACTTGGCAAGGTTTTATTTCCAGACAACAACATAGCCCTTTCGTCTGATTTTATTAAAGAAAAATTTATTTCCATTTCTTTAGCCAAATCTTCATTTAGAAGAATAATCTCAGGTTTTTTTACAACACAAGGTCTAATTTCTTTAAAAAAAATCTCTGGAAGAGAAGTATAAGTATTTTTAAAATTAAAACCCGGATTTTTCATAAAATTTAATTTCGGTTATAAAACTTTTTTATATTTTTTAAACATGTTGGTATGTTTCTTGCTTATAATAAAAAAGAGGTAAAAATGTCAAATATTAAAAAAAATAACGAGCTTAAAAAACAATTTGATGACATGATTTATGAAATTGTTAAAGTTAGAACCTTTGATTACTCAGAGGAAGTAGATAAATTAATTAATATTATAAGTCCAAAAATTGAAAAAATGAACTCAATTTTGAACAAGAATACATTAAACATTAAATCAAACTAATTAAATTTTTAAAAAATTAAATTCAAAAGTTTGACTAGAAATATAGCTAAACATTTATTTATGTATATAATTCTTTGCTCAAAATTGTTAAAAAGTGCTTTTCTCATGTTTTCAGCCATGTATCTTTTTGAAAATCAAAACATTAAATGAATTTTGATTAATTTTAGACATTTTTGTTGTCTTGTCTTATTGTAGATAATCTAACTAGGAAATATCGTGAAAATAATTTTAAAAACATTATTATGTTTATCTTTTTTGCTTTTTAATAATTCTGCAATAGCTAATGATCTTCAACAAGGTTACTTAGCATTAAAAAACAAAGATTACAAAACAGCTATCTATTTCTTTAGTTACTTTGCAAATTTGGGTTATTCCAAAGCTCAGTACAATTATGCGATAATGCTTAAAAATGGATTAGGAACTAGAAAAAATGAAAATGAAGCTTTCAATTGGTTTTTTCTCTCTGCAAAGCAAAACAATATGCTGGCAAATTACGCTCTTGCTCATTCTTATGAAAAAGGAATTGGAACAGAAAAAAACCTTGGATTAGCTTTAGATTCTTACAAAAAAGCAGCTTTATTGGGTCATGCTTCATCAAAGATGAATTTAGGAAATATATACTTTAAAGGAATAGGAACAAAAAAAAGTAATTCAAAAGCACATTTTTGGTGGAGATTAGCATTAGATCAAAATTTAATTGGAGCAGAAAAAAATGTTCAAATGATTGAAAACCTTATGACAAATCAAGAAAAACTGATTGCAAACAAAATGTACTTCAAATGTTTAAAAGAAACATTATATAGATGTTTAAATGATTAAAAATTGAATTTTTGATTATAAATTTACTCTACATATCCCTTTGGTAATTTAGGCTTTTCACCAAGTTCTGATTTTAAAGCGCTTATCTCCTCATCAGCTTTTTTTAATTCTATATCAAATTCAGCTTGATTTTCTTTTTGAAGGTTTCTTTGTGCTCTAATTCTTCTCAATTCGTACATTCTATCCTCTTGCTCTTCTGAAAGATCATTTTCATTAATTGATTCTAATTGCGCAAGCTCAGTGTCAACTATATCAGGCTTAACTTGATTTAATTTATTTTTTCCTTTTCTTGTATTTGTTTTTTTTGTTTTATCTAATGCTTTTTTCTTTTTTTGAACTTGTTCAACTTCATCCTTCAGTTCATCAGAAGACTTTGTTTCATCTATTGTAGATAGCTCTTTTTGAATGTCATCAGAAGTGATTGCATACTCCTTCATATCCTCACCTTCTACCTTGACCTCTTCATTAACGGTATCAGAAGACTTTGTTTCATCTATTTTAGATAGCTCTTTTTGAATGTCATCAGAAGTGATTGCATACTCCTTCATACCCTCACCTTCTACCTTGACCTCTTCATTAGCGATATCTACTTCTTCAATAATCGCCTCATCAGTAGTCTGATTCTTCACAGTTGATTCAGGAACCGAGTTTGCCTTTTCTATTTCATTTAACAACTTGGAAGTATCTTTTTCATCTAACTTAGCATTAAGTTCTTCTTTTTCTTTATTCTGAGATAACTCGTTAAGGGGTTTTGAATTTTCTAAAACTTCATTCTTAGACACTTCTTCATTATCTAATACTTTTGAATCCTGGAGCTCTTCAGTTTTTTTTAATTTTTTTTCATCTTCCTTTATTTCAATTACCTCATCTACATAAGGTAAAATCCATTTCTTTCTGGCATTGGCTATATTAGCCTTTAAATTTTCAATTCTTGTATCCCAATCTTGCATCTTTGTACCAATTGAATTTTAAAAAATCATTTTAATTATTTTTCGAAACTAAACTGTATATCTATTCAATAATCATACCAAAAATATTTTAAATATAAAATAATCAAGTTATGTTAATGAAATGAAGATAAAATTAAAAATAAAATTGTTAATATTAAGCACTTTATTAATAATTAATGCACAATGCAATGGTAAGGAACTTGATGGTATTTTAAAAGGATTTGTATGGGAAAAAAGAATCTTACTGTTGATAGCAAAAAATAAAAATGATGCGTTAATTAATAAAGTGAAAATATTTTTTAACTTATATCGTTGCGAAAACCAAGATAGAAATTTAAAATTAATATCTATAATAAAGTCTGACCTTAGAGCTTTAAAAATTCCGAAAAGATTCGAAGACAAATTTGGTATTTGGCTTATAGGATATGATGGGTTAGCAAAAGCTTATTCAGAAAATAGCTCTTTATTAAAAAATATTCACGAAATCATTGATTCCATGCCAATCAGACAATCAGAGATGTTTTCCAAAAAATTAAATTGTAACTAAACACGTTAATTCATTTTAATCTTTCATTTTGCGGAAACATATATTTGCTTGCCTCTTCATCAATTTCCATTTTGAAATTATGTTCATTTGAACTTGCAATATTTTCTGCTCTTTGGCTAGCTGGTCTTTGGTTTATTTCATCCATCAAACGTTTCAGATTATGTCTTTTTTCTAATTCACCTGGTGCTATTACTTTTTCTATCATTCGAGTCCAACCCCAAACTGCCATATCAACTATTGTATAAGTATTTCCAAGCATAAATCGATTTTTATTAAGTCTTGCATTTAAAATATCATAATGTCTTTCTGCTTCAAAAGTATATCGATTTATAGCATATTTTAACTTTTCTGGCGCCATATGCTGAAAATGAACTGATTGTCCAGAATATGGACCAATACCAGTAGCTACAAACATTAGCCATGAATAAAGTTTACTTTTAGATTCTAATGAATTATCAGGAAGAAACTTATCTGTTTTTTCTCCTAAATATAATAATATGGCATTACTATCAAAAACTGTAATATCATTATCAATTATAGTTGGAGCTTTTGCGTTAGGATTAATTTGAAGATATTCATCTTTATGCTGATCCCCCCTTCTTGTATCAACAGGTATAGCTTGAAATTCTAAACCTGATTCCTCAAGAAAAAGGGCAACCTTCATAGGGTTAGGTCCAGTATTATAATAGAATTTTAACATTGAGTTTCTCCGTTAATATAATAATATAACCCTATTTTAAATTTTTTATTTAGAAAAGCTAATTTTTATGAATTTACTAGTCGCTGATATTGGCGGAACAAATGCAAGATTTGGTTTTCAAAAAAATCTAAGTTCTAAAATTCACTGTATAACTCATCTTAAATGTAAAAATTATAAAAGTATTGATGATGCTCTTAATTTTTATATAAAAACTAATAAATTAAAAATAGATAACATGGTTTTATCAGTTGCTGGACCATGCGGAAGCAACACGGTTAAATTAACGAACAACAATTGGCAATTTGAAAAAATTGAACTTTCAAAAAAGTTCAGGGTAAAATCTCTTTTAGCTATTAATGATTTTGTTGCACAAGGATTAAGTTTTGTTGATTTTTTTAAGTCAAACAAAACCAATTATTCAAAAGAATTTCTTAACAAATTTAATTTAACATTAATTAAAAAAGGAACTCCTTTAAATGATACAAATCTATTAGTCTCAGGACCTGGCACAGGATTAGGAGTTTGTACTTTAACAAGTTTTAACAATTATGTTATTCCAATTGAAGGAGAAGGTGGAAATGTAAATTTTTCTCCTCAAAATAAAATTGAAATTGAATTATTAGAATTTCTTTTAAAAGAAAAAAGTTATGTGTCTTTTGAAGATGTTGTTAGTGGAAGAGGCTTACAAAATATTTACAAATTTGAAAATTATAAACATAGAATTAATTTTTCAAATTTAGATTCGAGTAAAATTGGAGAACTTGCTTTAAAGGATGATAAAATTGCAAAAGAATCAGTAAAATTGATGTTTTCAATTTTAGGAACTGCAATTTCTAATTATATTTTGATTAATGGATGTCAGAAGGGCGTTATCATTGCTGGCGGAATTATTAATAAATTATATACTTTACTTTATCAAAGTAATTTTTTTCACAATTTAAAAAATAAAGGAAATTATGAAGATTATGTAGATAAGGTCCCAATATTCTTTTCTCGAGACGAAAATAATGCTCTAAAGGGAGCCTCCATATGTTTCCATGACAAATATTTTGCAAAATATAGAACTATATATAATATATAAAAATGATCATCACAAAAAAGATTGCAGATATTCTCATAAGCGTTGATACCCCAACAATTTCTAATGCTTTGGATATATATAGAGGAGATAGATCTTTAGATGACTTTACTAAAATGCCTTTTGTATCTTCAAATCCTAAACTTAAACCGGTCATAGGTATTGCTAGAACAGCAAAAATAAAAGCATCTGGACCTTCTTCATTAACACCTGACGAAGCAAGTAATTTAAGAGTTAAATATTACGAGTATATAGCGCATAAACCCTTAAACCAAGAAGTTAGAAATTTTTGCGTTATAGAAGATACAGACTGGCCTAAAATAATTGGATCTTTTTGGGGGGAAGTGAATGTTTCCATTCATAAAGGTCTTGGACTAGCAGGTACCTTAACTAATGGTTTATTAAGAGATCTTGATGAAATTGATAAAAACTATATGGTTTTAGCAAGTGCTATAGGACCAAGCCATGCTTATGTGCATGTAGTAGAATTTGGAGTTGATGTTAATATTTGTGGATTAAATATAAAAGATGGAGATATAATTCATGCTGACCAACATGGAGCAATTAAAGTACCTTCTGAATCATTAGAAATGCTTCCAAGGGCTATTCAGTTTATGCAAAAAAAAGAAAGTCATATTATAGAAGCCTCAAAAAAAGATGATTTCGATATAGAAAAATTAAAAATTGCATGGTCAAAAGCTAATGCTGAAAAATTTCTATAGATTTTGGTGAGTACAAGATGTTTAAAATTCATAAAGAAATAAGAAGACTTAATGATAAAGAAAAGAAGCAATATCAAGAATGTGGTTATGTAAAAAATCTTCCTGTTTTTTCACATGAAGCCGCTAAAGACCTTCATGATTTCTTTGAAGAATTAAGCTCTAGATTACCAAAGGATATTGACATAAATAAAACAAATATGTGGCATAAAGCAAGCAAAAAATTTTACAACCTTTGCAGAACACCTGAAATATTAGATTATGTTGAAGACATACTTGGTCCAAACTTTGTACAATGGGGAGGGCAGTTTTTTCATAAAGAACCAAATTCAGGATCAATTGTCCCATGGCATCAAGATGCACAATATTGGCCATTAAATCCTGCAAATGCCGTAACAGTTTGGTTGGCTGTATATGATACAGATATTGAAAACGGCGCTATGAAAGTAGTTTCAGGAAGTCATAAAAAAGGAGCTGGCAGTTTTTCACATCATACAAACGATTCAAAAGATTATGTTTTAGACCAAGAAGTATCAAATGATCAGATAGATGAAAAAAAAATAGTATATATGGACCTTAAAGCTGGAGAAATTTCTCTCCACAATGATGCACTTCTTCATGGGTCTGACCCTAACAAATCTGATCGAAGAAGATGCGGCATTACTATGAGGTTTTCTCCTACAAATGTTAAGGGAGATTTAAAACAATGGCCCTTTTTTGAAACACAATTGGCTAGAGGAGTAGACGATTTAAAATTAAACCCAGTTGCTCTTGAGCCAAGAGGCGAAGCAACACCAATTAAAAGATTTTGTTACTCTCATGATTTTGAAAAAGACTGGTAAACTATTTACACTCTAATATTTCAATTTCTTGACCACTTTTTAATTTTTTCAAACCTACTGAGTTAACATTAATCTCACTCCTGGCAGTCATCCATGCATCCGTTGAAATTAGAATCTGATTTGGCTCAGACATGTCACATATATTAAAGGCAAGATTTACGCTCTTTCCAAGTATATCATATTGGACTGTATTTTTTCCAACCGTCCCAGCTACCAAAGAACCAAAATGTATACCAATATGAAGATCCCATGGCATTGAGTAGGAGTTTGCAATGCTTTTTAATTCATAACTACAATCCACACAATTTTTAACTGAAGGGTCATCCATTGAAGATAAACCCGAAACAGCTAAGATCGCGTCACCAACAGTTTTAATTTTTTCTAAATTATAATTTTTAAAAGCTATTTCAAATTTTTCAACTAAGCCTTGCAAAGTCTCTACCACCAATTCAGGATCATTTTTTTCGCAAAAAGATGTAAAACCAACTAAATCACATATTAGGATTGCAACTTCATCATACCTTCTTGATCTTACAAAACCTGAGCTTTGTAATTCATTTGCCACAGAAGTTGGCATAACTGTTTTAAGAATTTGCTGTGATTTTCTTTTATCGCTCTCAACTTTACCTAGGTACAACTCTTCACTATCTCTAAGACGCTTTTTCTCAAGACAAGCATCTACCCTAGCTTTCAAAAGAGTACCATTGAAAGGTTTGGTGATAAAATCATCTGCTCCATTTTTAATACACTCCGCGGCAGTTTCGATTTCATCAGATGCTGTAACCATAATTACGGGTATTATTCTAAAAATAGGATTACCTTTTAAACTTTTTAAAACGTCTAAACCACTCACATCTGGCATCATTAAGTCTAGAAGTATGAGATCAAAACTTATTTTTTTAACTTCGTCTAATGCAGCCGATCCACCATCAACGGAAAAAATGTTTTTATATCCATCTCTTTTTAATCTTCTTTCAAGAGTAAAACGATTGTCCTCAATATCGTCAACGATTAATATATTTGCTTCTTCTTTATTTATCATTCAACTAGTTTAGATGGTTATTTATTTTATCTAATAACCTATTTATATCTACAGGTTTTGTATCATAATCATTACATCCAGAATCCATTGCTCTTTGTTTGTGCTCATCCATGGCATGTGCTGATAGAGCAATGATAGGAATAGATTTCAAGTTTTCATTACTTTTTATCGTTTTAGTAGCTGTCCATCCATCCATTTTTGGTAAACTTAAATCCATTAAAATTAGATCTGGCTTTTCTGACTCAGCCATTTGTACTCCCATTTCACCATCAGTTGCTATAATAATTTCAAAACCTTTCCTTTTTAATCGTCTTGAAAGCATATAAACATTATCTTCATTGTCTTCTACGTACAAAATCTTAGTCATTTTTTATCCTGCTAATTTAATTACTTTATTAATTTCTTCAGTAATGCTCAATACTGTATCATCAGTTTTTTGCAGAATCTTTTCAGTTTCTCCTCTTAAAAACTTAATATCTTCATCATTTAAATCTGCCCCTGTTAAAACTAAGACGGGAATAGTTTTTAATTTTGTTCCTTTTATCGTGTTTAAAAATTCAAATCCATTCATTTCAGGCATTATCAAATCAAGAAGTATTAAATCCGGCAAAGTTTCTTCATTTTCTAACAATTCTATTCCTACTTTACCATTTTTCGCTTCAATTACTGTGTTTCCTTGTTTTTGAAGAAGTTCTTTTATCGTAAATCTTAAATTTTCATCATCTTCTATGATACAAATTTTTAAGTTTTCACTTTTACCAATTAAATTTTGAATTGATTTTAACAAATTTTCTTTCTCAATAGGTTTAGATACAAAATCTGATGCCCCTAGAGAAAATCCTTTGTTTTTCTCATCTAATATAGAAGCCATTATAACTGGAATGTTTGACACTTCTGGATCAGCCTTTAATGTTCTTAACACTGACCATCCATCCATTTCAGGCATTAAAATATCTAAAGTGATTAAGTTTGGTTTAACTTCTCTTGCCAACTTTAAACCATCCTTACCATTACTTGCTATTAGAACGTTATAAGATGCATCTTTTGTAAGTTGTCTTTTAATTAGTTCACTAACTGTTGGATCATCATCAATAACTAAAATAGTTTTAGCTTTTTTATTTTCAATTATATTTTGATTTTCAATAGAAACAACATTCTTGATTAAGGAGCTTTCGTTAGTCTTTTTATTTTTTGTATCCTCTGATGCATCGCGATAATCAGCTAGAAAAGTAAAAGTAAATATTGTTCCTTCATTGATTGTACTTTTTACAGTTACATCACCACCCATCATAATTGCAAGTTGTTTTGAAATAGTTAATCCTAGTCCTGTTCCACCATATTTCCTTGTTGTTGAACTATCAGCTTGAACAAAGGAGTTGAATAATTTATCTACCTGATCTTGAGTCATTCCAATACCCGTATCGGAAATGTCAATTGTTATTAAATCTCCTAAACTAATTTTTTTACCATTCCTAATAAATGTCCTGTTTTTCTTTTTAAAAGAAAGTGTAATTGTTCCTTTTTCAGTAAATTTACAAGCATTTGAAATTAAATTTAAAATGACCTGTTTTATTCTTGTTTGATCCGAAGTTATCTGATCAATTTTTTCATCATAACTTAACATTAGTTTGTTGCCATTTTTGGATGCCAATGGATCTGAAGTTTTCATTATATCATCAATAACTGGTCTCAGTTCAAAAGTTTCATTAAACAAATCAATTTTACCTGCTTCAATTTTTGACAAATCAAGAACGTCATTAATGAGAGTCAATAAATGCTTTCCAGCATTAAATACTCTATCTAATGGCTCAACAAAATCATCCAAACCATCGTCAGTTGCATCTTCTTTCAACATTTCTGTTAATCCAATTATTGCATTTAATGGTGTTCTTAATTCATGCGACATATTGGCTAAAAATTGACTTTTTGTTTTGTTAGCAGCATTAGCTTTTTGTTTTTCATCATCTAACTGTGTTATCGTTTTTCTTAACTCTTTTTCTCTATTTTTGAGTTCAGTTATATTTGAAAAAATTGAAAAAACACTATTGTCTTCTAATCTTGTATAGGTGGCAGTCCAGAATGAATTATCATAGAATTGAGGTACTTCTAATGTCCTTGTTCCAGTAAAAGCTTTTCTGTTTTTAAAAGCACTTTCAAAATACTTATTTTTTTCTTCTTGATTATCAAATTTTAAAAAGTTTTTTTCCTTATGTGCTTTTATTTGTTCTTCAAAAGTGATTCCAGGCAAATAATTATCAATTCCCGCTTTTTTATGAATCTCATAAGCATACTTATTATTTAAAACCAAAACATCATCTTTATCCCATAATGATATTCCATGAGGCATACTGTCTATGGCATCTTGAAGTCTCTTTTCTGCTAACCTTGCTTGATTTTCTTTTCCTTTTAAATCCGTTATATCATCAAAAATTTGTATATAACTTCCATCTGGAAATTTGTTAAACAAACCTGCAAAAGTAACACCGTCAGTGAATGTTGTCTCAAATCTTTGTTTATCTTTAAAGTTATTAATTTCCTTTTCTCTTTGATCGATAAATTCATCAACACTCATTCCCTCAGGAGCTTCTAGTAGTCCACTTTTAATTATATACATTACATATTCTTTTCTAGTTATTCCGTCCTTTAATTCAATGTTTAGTCTATTTTTAGCATTTGACTTTGCCATTTCATTTGAATGAATTAATTTGTGATTCTTATCCCACAGAAGAATTATTGTTGGAACTTGATCGACAGTATCTAATAATTGCTGTAGATCATTTTCTTTTTGTTTAATTTCAGTGACATTCGTTAATAACGAAAATATTCCTCCGTTACTTAACCTTGTTGAAGTAGATTGCCATATTGATCCATTATAAAAAGGTGGGGTAACAAAAGTCATTTCATCTTTAAGTTCTTTCCTGCTTTTTAAAACTTTTCCATAATAATGTTCTTGGGCTGTTTTATCCATTTCACCAAAATTGACAAATTTGTGTTTTCTTTGAAGATCAAGATAATGAGCATATGAATCTCCAGGATTCAAATTAATTCCACCAGCTTTCCAAATCTCATAAGCAAAAGTATTAGCCATAATCAATTTATCTTCTTTATCCCATAAGGTAGCACCATGTGGTAAAGTATTAAGCGCATCACTTACTAACTTATACTCCTTTTCTCTTTGTTTAATTTCACTGATATCACTAAAAATACTTAACACAGATCCATCATCAACTCTTATTTCACTAGCAACAAAAGTACTTCCATTATTTAATTCAATCTCTCTTGACCCACTTGTGATTTCATTTCTATTTCTTAATCTTTCATTGACAATTTCATCCAAGTTCATTCCTTTTGGGCTATCAAATACTTTATGAGAAATTAAAGATCGATATAAATCTTCGTATTTTACTCCTTTTTCTAATTTAAATGGAAAATCCCATGACTTATGTAAATCTCTGGCCATCTTATTAGCTAAAATAAGCTTATTATCTTCATCCCAAAAATGAATACCGCTTGGAACACTCTCAATTGCTACACTTAATCTTTGTAATTCTTCATCTTTTTTCTTTACTTCAGAAATATCAGTAAATAACTGCATCAAACATCCATCTTCTAATCTTATTTGATTAACGAGCATTGTGCTTCCATCTTTATAAGTTTGTTCATTAGAAGAAATTTTTAATTTTTTTCTATCCTTTATCCTTTTTTTAATATATTGATCTTTTGTAACTCCTTCATCCAGCAAATATGCCCCAGCTTCAACATTTTTGTTGAGCATATCTTTAAAGTTCGTGCCCTTATCTATCAAAGGCATATCCATTGAACGAAATACATCTTTGGATTTTTCATTGTTAGAAATTAGATTGTCATTTTCATCCCAAAACATAATGCCTATAGGAACATTTTGTATCGCATTGACCAACCTTTTTCTTTCCTCTTCTTGTTCAACTATCTTAGTTACATTTGTTAATAAAGTTAAAATATTGCCAGACGGTGTAATTGTATCTTTAACTTGTATCCACCTATTAGTTGGACCTTTGATCACCATCTCTTGTGGTTCTTTTTTTGACTTAGCTAATTGATAATTTTTTATTCTAATTTTTTGAACTTCAAGAGGTAAAATTTTACTTTTTTTAATTAAATCCATTCTTTGAAAAAAAGTTTTACCAATCTCAAAAGGAACTTTTAGCCTTACGAACCTTTTCTCAATGTCTATGTTTCTAAAAATTAATTTATCGTCTTTATCCCATAAAAGTATTCCCGTTTCTTCATGATTAAACGCCTCTATAAGGCTTTTGGCTAAATCAATGTCTATTTGCATCTATGTCTCCACAACAAATAAAGTTATTTTTGCATTTTTTTATCAAGTTGTCTTAATCTATAAGATAAGGCATTAACACAACCCTTAATAAAAACATCTGAATTATTTACCCTGTCATCAAACTCTTTTTTAGTTATAGAAATCACTTCTGATTGCTCTAAACATCTTGCTGTTGCCATCCTAAGTTCATTTTCAATACAACCCATTTCACCAAATAATTCCATTTCTTCAATAATAAAATTTGGCTCCTTTGTTTCGTTAGTAGGTAAAAAGATACCAACTTTACCCTTAACTAAAAGGTACATTTTGTCAGGTGCATCTCCAACATTGAAAACTTTTTGATTTTCATTAAAACTCTGTTTTTCCATTACAATTTGTACTCCTTATCTTCCTCAGCAATTATAACGTTAGATTTTTTAAATTTTTTACTTATCTTTTCTAACAACAAATCATTTCTTGATGGGGAATGATGAGATATCATTAGTTTACTAAAATCAACTTTATCTAAAAATTTTAAACCTTGCTCTATTGAAGAATGTCCCCAACCTTTTTTATCAATTAGTTCTTCATCTAAATACATACCATCCCAAATTACTACTTCAGAATTTTTACAAAAAGTTTTCAAATCTTGAAATTGTTGATCTTGATATTCATTATCAAGTAAAGTACAAAACTTTTTACCATTTATCAAAACACTGTATCCCGAACAACCTCCTGGATGATTAAGATTAAAACTTTCAATATTGAAATCTTTAAATGATTTAACTAAATCTTTAAAATCTACAAACTCAAAAAATTTATTTAATTCAATAAAGTTAACTGGGAAATATGGTGGACTAAGATATTGCTGTAAAATATTTTTTAATTCTTTTTTTGAACAAATCGCACTGGAAATAAAAATTTTTTTTCCATTTGTTAAAAACTCATTAAATGGAAAACCTTGAATATGATCATGATGAAAATGTGAAAATAAAATTATGGTTGGGGTATCTTTAGTGAATTTAACTTTAGAAAAACCAGTTCCACAATCAAAAATCAACTGAACATCAGAAGATTTTAATTCAACACATATAGTATTTCCACCGTATACTCCAAAATTATTATTAGCACGTGGTAATGACCCTCTAACACCATGATTAATAAGCATAATATTCCTTCAAAAAAGAATTTTGATTAAATAAAATTTTGAAAACAATTTTTATAATTTAATACTTTAATTTATATAAAAAATCAATTATTTCCCTTATCAACAATACTCATTGTCACTTTCATAAATTAAAATGTTAGTTTTAAAAAATAATAATTTAAACAATAATCTACTTTTAAAAGAAATTATTTTAAAAATAATTATTAAATTTGAATTTAATGTAAAACTTAACTATTATAATTAAAACTGGGGTGCATTAATTACATTGCTGAGAAATACCCATATAACCTGAACTAGATAATGCTGGCGGAGGGAGAAAATGAATTTTTTGTCTGACACAAATCCTGGTGAGACTCTTAGTCAAATTCGAAAAAACTCTCCATTAATTTGGAATATTAGTAATTTCGTTTCCATGGATATAGCTGCAAATGCATTATTAGCTTTTGGAGCATCTCCAGCAATGGCTCATGCTATAGAAGAAGCTGAATCTTTTTCTCAAATATGCAAATCAATTAATGGTGCTTTAACAATAAATATAGGTACTTTTGATAAATATTGGCAAGAATGTGCAATAAAAGTTGCCAATGAAGCTAATAAGTATGAAATACCTTGGGTTTTGGATCCGGTTGGGGCTGGTGCCAGTCAGTTTAGAAATAAAAATGCATCTGAGTTATTGAAACTTAAACCGACAGTTCTTCGAGGGAATGCATCAGAAATCATTTCTATTTCTAATAACGAAGAGGGCGGCAAAGGAGTTGATAGCACCTCCTCTTCTAATGAAGCACTTGATGCGGCAAAATCAATTGCATCTCAGTATCAAATTTTAGTTGCAGTCACAGGAGAAGTTGATTACGTAACAGATGGAACCAAAACTTTGAGTATTCATGGCGGAAATATAATGATGACAAAAGTAACTGCTACTGGATGTGCATTGACATGTTTAATAGGTGCAGGTTTGACAACCAATCAAGAAAGAATGTCATCAACAGCTAATGTTATGGGTATATACTCTTTAGCAGCTGAAATAGCCTGCAATAATTGTGAAGGACCAGGAAGTCTTAAAACAAAATTTTTGGATACCCTATATAATATATCACCAAAATATGTTAATGAAGAAATTAAGATTTCAAAAATTTAAATATAATACTTATTTTATTGCCGGTATTGAAAATATTCACCCTCAACTTATGCATAATAATGAAAACAGAGAAGATACCCTCATTAGAATCGTTAAAGATTTCGCCAAAAATGGTCTCGATGTTTTCCAGTTAAGGTGCAAAAAAACTCAAGATTTAGATATTGTTAGAATGATATATAAAATCAGTAACGTTATAGAAAATACTAATTGCAAACTTTGTCTTAATGATAACCCCAGATTAGCTTATCAAACAAAAGATGTTGTGGACATTTTACATATTGGTCAAGAAGATATTTGTCCTCATAAAGCTAAAGAAATAATAGGACAAAAAATGAAATTAGGGCTTTCAATTACTAATATCTCTCAAATGAAGAAAGTCCCTAGCTGTGTTGATTATCTAGGTGTAGGACCAATTTATCAAACCCCTTCAAAACATGACGCTTCAAAACCAATTGGAGAATCACAATTGCAATCAATAATTTTAAAAACCAATCTTCCTGTAATCGCAATTGGTGGAATAAAAATTGAAAATACAAAAAGGTTATTTAACCTTGGTGTTTCAGGGGTTGCTATAATTTCTGAATTACTACAAAAACAAAATAATCTAGATTTATTAAAAAAATTAAAAAAAATAGCAAAAAAATGATAAAAAACTTTCTTGTTACAGGTGGTTCAAGTGGGATTGGTTACAATTGTATTAAACATATTGCTAAAGATCATAACAATAGAGTTTTAATTGTAAGTCGTAATAAAATTAAAGGTAATCATGCGATTGACAAACTTAAACAATTTTCAAAAAACAATAATATTAGTTTTTTACAATGTGACCTTTCTTCAATCAAAGAAATAAACAGCTTGGTAAATACAAATAAAATTTTTAAAATTGATTATTTGATTAATAATGCTGGTGCTATCTATTTTACAAAGCAGTATAGTAAAGAAAATATTGAGAAAACTTTTGCTCTCAACCATATGGGTTACTTTTGTCTAACCATTCTTTTGCTTAAAAAAAACCTTATAAATAAAGGAGCTCAAATAATTAATATTAGTAGTGGTGCACATTGGGGAGTTGATCTCGATTTTAATGATCTTCAAATGAACACAAAATATAATGGATGGGTTGCATACAAAAAATCTAAACTATGTAATTTATTATTCACTAGAAAATTAAGTAAGTTATTAGTAAAAAAAAAAATCTATGTGAATTGTCTTCATCCAGGTTTTGTAAAAACAGATTTTGGAAAAAACAACCATTTTATTTTTAAATTTATATTGGGTCTTGCAATGAAATTTGCTGCAATAAACCTTGATGAAGGAACTAAAACTTTGCTTTATTTAATTAATAAAAAAAATAACAAGATTTCAGGAGAATACTTTTACAAAGAAGAAATCAGTGCTTCAAGTATTTTTTCAAAAAATATGCATAATGCAGAAAAACTCTGGGAAGAGAGCAATAGACTTTTGAATTTAAATTTATCTTAAATTAAGAACTCTTTTTTGTAAAAAGTTTGTAGAAATAGAAAAAACTAAAAGAAATCATAATTATAGCTATAATAATTCTAACTGTACTCTCCATAAATAATAAGGGTAAAGAAAGAGCTAAAACAGAAATAGGCACATAAAACTGAGCAAAATTGCTACCTCTTTTTGCATCTTGATAAAATGGAAATAAAACTGAAATAATTGATATTGTTAAATAACATTTTTCCTCCAATTGTTTTAGTTTAATAATTAATATAGTGTTTAAAAAAATTTTTTAAGTCAATTTTTTTGGAAAGTTTGAAAAAAAAATGTACAGTATTTAAGCATTTAACATCTAAAAAATTTTATAGGTAATAAATTGGGTAACTTTACTACTAGACCTGAAATAAAAGGAAACTTTGGTGTCGTAACCTCAACTCATTGGATAGCATCAACTGTAGGCATGTCCATATTGGAAAAAAATGGTAATGCATTTGATGCTGCTGTTGCTACAGGGTTCGCATTGCAAGTTGTAGAACCCCACCTAAACGGACCCGGAGGTGAAGTTCCAATAATATTAGCCCCAGCAAACAAAAACCCTATAGTTATTTGTGGACAAGGTGTTGCACCTCAAAAAGCTAAAATTTCTTTTTATAGAAACCTTGGATTAAAAATTGTTCCTGGAAGTGGCCTTTTGTCAGCAGTTGTTCCGGGAGCATTTGATGCATGGATGCTTTTATTATTGAAGTATGGATCAAAAAAATTGAAAGATGTCTTGGAACCTGCTATCTCTATAGCAACAAACGGATACCCTCTTGTTCCAAACATAGTAAATACCATAAATTCAGTTAAAGATTTATTTTTAGAAGACTGGAAAACGTCAGCAAATATTTATTTACCAGACAACCAATTACCCAAGTCTGGTTGTTTATTTAAGAATGAGACTATGGCAAAAACTTACTTAAAAATTTTGCAAGATTCTGAAAAACATTCTTCAAATAGAGAAAAGCAGATTGAGCATGCCAGAAAAATTTGGAAAACTGGTTTTGTAGCAACTTCAATCAACAAATTTTGTAGAAATAATTATTTTCTAGATACGACTATGAATAAAAATAATGGTTTGTTAGAAGCTGAAGACTTGGCAAACTGGTCAGCTACTGAAGAAAACCCTGTATCATATAATTATAAAAATTATACTCTTTTTAAAACAGATTTTTGGGGGCAAGGACCATGTTTTTTACAGCAACTGGCTATCTTAAAAAATTTTAACCTTGAAAATTATACTTTAACATCTCCTGAGTTTGTTCATTTTATTATTGAATCTACAAAGTTGGCTTTTGCAGATAGAGAAGCATTTTTTGGCGATCCAAATTTTGTTGATGTTCCAAAAGAAATTCTTTTGAGTGATGAGTATAATCAAGAAAGGTCTAGACTGATATCTCAGAATGCATCGTTGGATGTCATACCAGGAAATATCCCGAACTTTGGTGGACCAGTAATTGTTAGAAGGAAAGGACAAACTGACGAGTCTTTTTCTAAATTTGATATAGGAGAGCCAACATCAGCAAAGTTTGAAGAAACAAAAACAAATATTTTAGGATCAACATCAGGTGATACTACACATTTTGATATTATAGACAAATGGGGAAATATGGTTACAGCCACTCCAAGTGGTGGATGGTTACAAAGTTCGCCAATCATCCCTGAACTTGGCTTTTGTTTGTCCAATAGAGCTCAAATGTTTTGGTTAGACGAAAATTCACCAGCCAGCCTCGCACCAGGGAAAAGACCTAGAACAACTCTTTCTCCATCACTTGCATTAAAAGATGGAAAACCATATATGGTATTTGGAACACCAGGTGGAGATCAACAGGACCAATGGTCACTTCATTTTTTCTTAAGACATGTCCACTTTGATTTAAACTTACAAGAGTGCATTGATGCACCTGGTTTTAATACAGCTCATTTTCCAAATTCTTTCTATCCAAGAGAAACTGATATTGGGAGCTTATTTCTAGAATCCAGATTTCCAAAAAAAACAATAAAAAATCTAATTTCTAAGGGTCACAATGTTGTTGTAGAAGATGAATGGTCATTAGGAAGGATGACAGCAGCATCCATAGAAGATGGAATATTAAAAGCTGGAGCCAACCCAAGATTTATGCAAGGTTATGCAATTGGAAGATAGAGTTTAAAAAAAATGAAAGTTGGAATAGTTGGATTTGGTTCTATTGGTTTTGATGTTGGCAAAAGAATTGATCAAGGAGTTGAAAATTTTAAGCTAGTGGGGATTACTTCTAGAACTAAGGAAAAAATTTTAAAAAAAATATCTTCATTTAAAATAAAACCTGAAGTTCTTGGTTTAGAAGATTTATGCAAAAAATGTGATGTTATTATTGATTGTGCTCCAAAAATAGCCTTTAAAAACATTTTGCTACACTGTTTACTGAACAAAAATAAACTTATAACCATAAGTGGTTCGGGAATATTAGACAATTTTGAATCAGTTAAAAATGCAAATAAATATAATACCCAAATTATATTAGCATCTGGAGCAATTCTTGGATTAGATGGTTTGAGAGCTGCTTCTGAAGGTGAAATTTTTTCTGTTACAATGATTACAAAAAAACCACCAAATGCATTAAAGAAAGCAAAATTTGTTTTAGAAAAAAAAATAATATTAGAAAATTTATCTCGTTCTAAGAAAATATTTAAAGGTTCAGCATCTGAAGGAGCAAAAGCTTTTCCTGCAAATGTTAACGTTGCAGCAGCAGTTGGTTTAGCAGGTATTGGTCCTGACAAAACAAGTTTAGAAATATGGGCAGATCCAAAACTAACAAGAAATACACATCAGGTTTTTGTAAAATCTGATAGCTCAGATTTTGAAATTAAAATTGAAAATATTCAATCTAAAGAAAATCCTGGAACCGGAAAGATAACTGCTTTAAGTGTCATCGCATGTCTGAGAGGCATGGTATCTTCACTTAAGCCCAGCACCTAAAAAAGTAAAAAAATGGCATAATATTTGCTCTTTTGTATTTATGGATCCAGTTTCACTATTAACAGTTTTTTTTAAAGTAGCGATGCATTTACCTAATCAACAATTTATTACAAAAAATAAAGACATTGAAAACTTTTCAAGAACTGAATTAATTGAAGTTTATAGAAATGATATAAACAAAGAATTTAATTTACAAAAAAGGGTGAAATAAATTTCGTTCTAAAATGTATTTTCGTATACAAGCATATTTAGATAAATTATATTTAAAAATACAGGATTATAATTTTTTAAATTTCCTAAATTAATAAACTCCTTAAATATATGTTCATGCTCAGTCATAGATTTTCTCTCCATGTCTATTAACATTGAAGCTTTAACTTTGGAATTTGGATTAATAAAAAATGCTTCATGAATATTTTT
The DNA here is from genome assembly GCA_902533695.1 of uncultured SAR116 cluster alpha proteobacterium. Classification (GTDB taxonomy): domain Bacteria; phylum Pseudomonadota; class Alphaproteobacteria; order Puniceispirillales; family Marisalimonadaceae; genus AG-426-I14. The sequence goes on along the minus strand of CACAMV010000005.1, from coordinate 14,718 downwards.
AACTTCCTCTCTAATTTCAAAGCCATTCAATTTGGAAATTTGACAACATTCCTGAAAAAGATCCAAGATAAACTTTATTCCTTCTTTTGATTTATTCACACTATCAAGACTTGTTTTAAACAATGTCGTTACACCAGCAACTGTTGCAATAAAAATCCATTTTTCCCAAACATCTTGGTCAATATTATCACTTAAGGAAGTATCAAATTTTGTTTTAAGACACCTATTATAAAAATCTTTGATTAGTTCAGAGTTTTCTCCAATCCTTGAACCAAAAGTTATTTTATTATTCTTTCCGACATGCTCAATTACACCATCTTCATCAACATTAGAACTTATATACGCAACTCCTCCATAAATACTTTTTTTGTTAAAATTAATATCAAGTTTTTTGAGGTGAGTCTGTCCGTTTAAAAATGGAATTATAATCCCATTACTTTTTAATGGCGCCAAATCATCAATTACTTCATGTAAATTGTATGATTTACATGTTAACAAAATTATATCATAAGTTTTTGTTAATTCATGTTTAGTAATTGTATTTGGTTGAATTAAGAGATCTCCAATGGGACTTTTTATCTGTATTCCTTTTTTTTCAAGAATATCTTTCTTTTTTTCTCTAACTAAAAAAGTTACATCCTCACCAACAGCATGTAAATGAGATCCAAAAAATCCACCTATACCTCCAGCTCCTATAACTAATATTCTCATTTTAAATCACCATAAAAATATTTAACTAAAATTTGATTTATGAAGAAAATTAATTTTTTCAAGAATTTCTTCGTCTAAAGAACCTAAACACTCAGCTTCTAGAATTTGATCTAAATGTTCAATTTTTGATAAACCAGTTACAATACATGACAAATTTTTATTCGACAAACCAAATCTAAGCGCAATTTGTGCTCGAGAAGCTTTATCCTTTTTTATGATTTCAAATAATTTTTCTATTCTTCTTTTTTGTTCAAGTTGATTAATACCATGAGTGACTGATATTTCTCTACCATGCCTAACATCTGTTGCTAAATATCCAGCTGCAAAAATTCTAATACACATTATACCCATATCATTTTTTAAACATTGGTCTATTATTCCAGAAAAATCATGATCATCCCATTGACCCGTTTTTTTAAACTGAGCACTGGGATTAAGCAGATTATAATATATTTGAGCTGTATCAAAACCATTTGTTGATATTACTTCTTTAATAGATTCTAAATCACCTAAAGCAGTGATACCAATATGCTTAATTCTTCCCTCAGACTTAAATTTTTCCATTGAGTCCAAAACACCTTTTCTTTGAGTTATTTCTCGCGCAGAAAAATGTTTGTTTGTACCAAATTTTTCTATTCGATTATGTAATTGATAAACGTCAATATAACTAATATTCAACCTTTCTAGAGATTCATCTATCTTTCTATCTAATTGTGAAAAAATAGTTTCTGAACCGTTTGGTTTCAATCTGGCTTTTGACGAAATATAAATTTTTTTATCTTTTATAGTAGATAATAATAACCCTATATTTTTTTCTGATTGCCCCTCACCATAGCTTTCTGCAGTATCTATCCAGTTTATTCCTGAATCAACTGATTGAACCAGTGCTTTTTCCATAACACTAAAATCAGGATCAATAAATAGACCACCTACCCAACCTCCACCCAATACGATTCGTGAAACCCTTAAATCTGTTCTTCCAAGCCTATTCTTTTTCATATTTATATCTTTAATTAGAGAACTAACTTTTAAAAATTAATTTAATAGAATATTTTTAAAAAAAAATTATTTGAGTTTACTTTTAAGCAACTGGTTAACTAAATTAGGATTAGCTTTTCCTTGTGAAACTTTCATTACTTGACCAACAAAAAAACCAAAAAGTTTGTCTTTTCCATTCAAATACTCTTCTACTTTATCTCTATTATCATTTATTACACTATCAATATAACCTTCTATAACACTATCATCAGTTACTTGTTCAAGACCTTTTTCTTTAACTATATCTTTTGGTTTTTTTGAAGTTTTCATCATTTGTAAAAATACTTCTTTTGCTATTTTTCCTGAGATTGTATTATTTTCTATTAAAAAAACTAATTCGTTAAGATTTTGAGGCGGAACAGGATTATCATTAAAACTTAAATTTTCTTTTTTTATTGCTCCAAACAATTCTGTAATCATCCAATTAGCAACTAATTTTCCGTCTCTATCCTGAGCAGCTATCTCATAATAATCTGCAAATTCTCTTTCTTCTACTATTACAGCAGCATCATAAGGTGTAATTTTATATTCATTTATTAACCGTTCAGATAACTTGTCAGGTAATTCAGGCAGTTCATCTTTAATTTTATTAATTAAAGTTTCTTCCAGTTCAAGAGGTAAAAGATCTGGATCTGGAAAATATCTATAATCATGAGCATCCTCTTTGTTTCTCATAGATCTAGTTTGTCCTGTAGAAGTGTCAAACAATCTAGTTTCTTGATTAATTTTTCCACCTTCTTCTAAAATTTCAACTTGTCTCTCTGCCTCATATTGGATAGCTTGGGTAATAAATTTTGTAGAATTAAGGTTTTTAATTTCACATCTTGTACCAAATTCTTCACCCAATCTTCTTACAGAAACATTGCAGTCAGCTCTCAAGGAACCCTCTTCCATATTACCATCACAACTTCTAACATATCTAAGGATTGATCTTATCTTTTTTACATATGAAGCTGCTTCTTCTGGTGATCTCAAATCTGGTTTTGATACTATTTCCATCAAGGCTACACCTGTTCTGTTTAAATCGATAAAAGATTTGCTAGGATGTTGATCATGTAATGACTTTCCGGCATCTTGTTCAAGGTGCAACCTTTCTATTCCAACAATTTTTTCATTGTTTTCAAAATCATTAATTTTGATACTACCCTGTCCAACAATTGGAGATTTATATTGACTAATCTGATAGCCTTGAGGTAGATCAGCATAAAAATAATTTTTTCTATCAAATACTGAAAATTTATTAATTTTTGCATTTAATGCATGTCCAGATTTTATTGCTTGTTTTATGCAGTATTCATTTATTACTGGTAACATACCTGGCATGGCAGCATCAACCAGTGAAACATTTTCATTCGCCTGTTTACCAAATTGAGCTGATGCACCAGAAAATAACTTTGAATTACTAGAAATCTGGGCATGAATTTCTAAACCTATAACCATTTCCCATAGATTTTTTTGACCTTGAATCTGTCCTGGCTTAATATTATTTTTATCTCTCACTTATAGCTTCCTTCAGAAAATAAATCAAAATTAGCACTATCTTCTATTACCTTCCCAACTTGAAAAATGCCCCCTTCATCAAATGGTTTGCCCAAAATTTGAACCCCTATTGGCAGGCCGTTTTTATCTAAATCAACTGGAACAGATATTCCTGGAATTCCCGCAAGTGAAGCAGGAACAGTAAATACATCATTCAAGTACATTGTAAGTAAATCCTGTGTGCTTCCCAATTTAAATGAAGTTGTTGGAGTGGTTGGTGTCAGAATATAATTTACTTTTTTAAAAACTTCATCGAATTCATTTTTAATTAATCTCCTAACTTTTTGAGCTTTTAAGTAATAAGCATCATAATATCCAGATGAAAGTACATAAGTTCCAATCATTATTCTTCTTTTGACTTCATCACCAAAACCAACGCCCCTGGTTTTTTCATACATGATATCAAGACTATCTCCATCAACCCTTAATCCATACCTTACTCCGTCATATCTTGCTAAATTACTGGATGCTTCTGCTGGTGCGACAATATAATAAACTGATAAAGCGTATTTAGTTAAAGGAAGAGAAACGTTAACAATTTCGGCGCCATTTTGTTTAAAAAAATCAATTACTTTTTCTTTTGACTTCAAGATTTCTTCAGAAATACCTTTTCTATCATATTCTTTTGGAATCCCAATTTTTAAACCTTTAACTCCTTTATCTAAAAAGTCATTAAAATTGGGTACATTTTCTAATGAAGAGGTTGAATCTTTTGGATCATGACCAGCCATTACTTTTAACATTGTTGCAGAATCACTTATATTCCTTGTTAATGGACCTGCTTGATCTAGTGAAGAAGCAAATGCAATAATCCCCCATCTTGAGCAACGACCATAAGTTGGTTTCATTCCAACTATTCCACAAAAAGCTGCAGGTTGTCTTATTGAACCTCCAGTATCAGTTCCTATAGCACACAATGCAGATTTCGAAGCTACAGCAGCAGCAGATCCCCCAGAAGATCCTCCAGGTGATCTTTTTTCTTCAGATCTCCAGGGATTTATTACATTGCCTTTTGCAGCTGTCTCATTGCTTGATCCCATTGCAAATTCATCACATGACAGCTTACCAAGGTTAATAGCACCTTCCTCCCATAATTTTTTAGAAACTGTGCTTTCATAAGTTGGCACAAAGTTTTCTAATATTTTTGATGAAGCAGTAGTTTTTATGCTCTCTGTACAAAACATATCTTTTACACCAATAGGTATTCCTTCTAATAATCTTGCAGTATTATTTTTGTATTTTTCGTCTGCTATTTGAGCCATTTTAATGGCTCTATCAGCAGAAACTTCTAAATACATATTAAGAACTTTTGTTTTCTCGATTCTATCTAAATAACATCTAGTTAACTCTACTGCAGAAAATTCTTTTTTTCTTATACCTTCTAAAACTTGAGAGACATTTAATCTTAATAATTCAGACATACTAAATAACTATTCAACTACTTTTGGGACAACAAAATAGCCACTTATTTGTTCAGGAGCATTTTCTAAGATTTTTTCATTAATGTCTCCGTCGATAACTTCATCTTTTCTTAATGGCAATTCATGACCAGTTACAGAACTAAGAGGATGTACATTGTCTGTATTAACTTCATTCAATTGATCAATAAAGCCAATAATTTCATTTAAATCTTTAATCAAATTATCTTCTGAATCTTTATTAATTTCTAATCTAGCTAAACGCGCCAATTTTGCTAATGATGACGAATTTATTTTGTTTTCATTATTCATAAATTTTTCATTTATTTCTATTTCCAATAGTTTCTGATAGCATCAGTTATGCCCATCTGCAAGTCTGAAGAGTTTTTATCTTTAATAAAACATAAAAATAGGATACTAGGTTTAGATCATGGTTCAAAAAACATTGGGATTGCAATCAGTGATGAAAAGTTAATTGTGGCAACACCATTAGAAACAATTAAAAAAACGAACCAAAAACATGATTTCTTCAAAATACTTAATATAATAAACGAATATTGTATAAAGGGATTGGTTTTTGGGTGGCCCTTAAATATGAATGGTTCGAAGGGCCCTAGATGTCAGTCTGTAATGTCTTTTGTAAAAAGTTTTTTAAACGTTAAGGATATTCCTGTTTTTTTGCAAGATGAAAGATTGTCATCTCAAGCTGTTGAAAAGATAATGATTAAACAAAACTTAAGCAGAAAAAAAAGATCTAAAGTAATTGATAAACATGCTGCAAGTTGGATATTGCAATCTGCGCTAGACAGATTCAAAAAAAAAGAGTATTAAATCACTTTAATGGTATCTATAAATCCAATTAATAATACTGCTCCACCAATAGCAAATTTATCTTCTCCTCATCTAATAGCAATTGAAGGTATGAGCAAAATAGAGATTTTATCTCTACTTAACAGGGCTAATTATTTTGCAGATATTGAAATTTCGAAAATTAAAAAAAATCTATGTGGTTATTTAATTTTAAATGTGTTTTTTGAAAACTCTACGAGAACAAGAGTTTCCTTTGAACTTGCAGGTAGAAGGCTTGGCGCAGAAGTAATTAATATCTCAGTTGATAAATCGTCAATAAAAAAAGGTGAAAGTTTGCTCGACACTGCTAATACATTGAGTGCAATGAAACCAAATTTAATAATTGTAAGACACCCTGAAAGCGGAGCTCCAAAACTTTTTTCTGAATATCTAAACTGTAGTATTGTAAATGCAGGTGATGGTAGACACGAACACCCAACCCAAGCATTATTAGATGCACTAACAATAAGAAGACGATTGGGTAGAATAGAAGGTCTAGAAATTGCTATTTGCGGAGATATAGCTAATAGTCGAGTAGCTAGATCAAATATTCATCTTCTTAATACTCTGGGGGCTAAGGTAAGGTGTATTGCTCCACCTACTTTAATGCCTAGTGGTTTAAAAAATTTAGGCGTGCAATGTTTTGACAACCTAATAGATGGAATTAAAGGAGCAAATGTCGTGATGTTGCTTAGACTTCAAAATGAAAGAATGTCAGGAAGTGAGACCCCTTCAAAAAGCGAATATTTCCATTATTATGGTTTGAATAATGAAAAATTAAAATTAGCTAACCCTAATGCTGTAATAATGCATCCTGGCCCTATGAATAGAGGTGTTGAAATTGCCTCTTCGCTCGCAGATGACGAAGAAAAAAGTCTAATTAAAATGCAAGTTGAAATTGGTGTGGCTATCAGAATAGCAACAATAGAGGCTTTAAATTTTAAGAACAATTTAAATGAATAACTTAAGCTCAAATTATCTATTGAAATCAATCAGATGGTTAAATCTTGAAAGTAACTCCAATACTGATGATATTTACGATGTTTTAGTGACAAATGGTAGAATTGAACTTATAAAAAAGAAAATTGATAAAAGTAAATTTGATAAACAAAAAACCAGGATTTTTCAATGCGACGGTCTAATAATGTGTCCTGGCATAATTGATATGAGAGTAAATATTAATGATTCAAGTATTGAGAACCTAAAGAAAATTCAAATGGTTGCTGCGAAATCAGGAATATTGTCTTTGATAACTCTTCCAAACCTTAAGCCATCGCTAGATAATCCAGCTACAATTGAACATCTTTATGAAAATTCAAAAAAAATTAACTTAGTTGATATTTTTGCTTATGGTGCAGCAACACTAAATCTTGATGGACATAAAATTGCAGAACTGGGACTTATGTCAGAAATAGGGTCTTTAGGATTTAGTAATGGAGTGAACTGCATTCAAGACTCCCTAGTTATGCGTAGAGTTATGAGTTATGCTTCTATGTTAAATAAACCAGTTATACAACATGCTGAAGATCAATTTCTTGCTGGTCTTACTGATTCATCTAATACGACAATTAGAGGAGAAATGAATGAAAGTGAAATGTCAACCAGACTAGGTCTAGTAGGAATACCTGCATGTGCAGAAGTAATAATTATAGAGAGAGATATAAGACTTGCAAAATTAACAAATGTTCATTATCACGTTTCACATGTTTCTACTAAAGAAAGTATAGACGTAATTAAAAAAGCGAAAGCAGATGGAGTTAAAATCAGCTGTGATACTTCACCTCCATATTTTTATCTTAATGAGCATGAATTATCTTCATATAACACCTCATACAAATTATCTCCTCCTCTAAGAAGTGAGAATGATAGATTAGCTGTTTTGGAGGCCATATGTGATGGAACTATTGATACAATTACATCCGATCATCAATCTCATTCAAATGATACAAAAATTCTCCCTTTTTCATCTGCTTCTACAGGAGCATCTGGATTAGAAACGTTGTTACCTTTATCACTAAACCTTGTCAATCAAGGATATATTTCATTAAAAAATGTATTAAAATGTGTTATTTCTAATCCTAAAAAAATTCTCAACCTAGAATCTCATATGATAAGTATTGGATCTGATGCATCTTTTATAATTATTAGTTTAAGTAAGTCCCAAATTATTAAACAACATAACCTTGAGATTGGACCTACCCCCTTTCATGGTATTCCTGTACAAGGTACAAATATAGCTACATTTATCAAAGGAAATTTAATTTATGAAGATGAAGATTTCAAAGATCTAGAATATGTATAGTTTTAATTTAGAGTTAGTCTTCATAATTTTAGCATGTATTATATTTGGTTATGTTTTAGGGTCAATCCCATTTGGACTTTTGATAACAAAATTATTTGGTTTTGAAGATATAAGAAATATAGGTAGCGGAAATATTGGCGCTACAAATGTTCTTAGAACAGGTAAAAAAGGACTTGCTTTTTTTACCTTAATTTTGGATGGGTTTAAGGGATTTTTTTCAATTCTTATAGTTTTAATTTTTTTGCAAAAATTCGATCAAACTGACCTTTACCCTTATATTTTACAAATGAAATCTACAATAATTTCATTTGTTGGTTTTTTTTCTATAATTGGTCATTGCTTTCCAATTTGGCTAAAATTTAAAGGAGGGAAAGGTGTTGCAACAGGATTTGGAGTAATCATGTCTTTCGATTATCTAATTGGGTCTTTCATAATTTTAGTTTGGTCATTGATATTTTTAATTTCTAGAATTAGCTCATTGTCATCTCTAATTTCCTTTTTCATCATTCCATTTTTGTTATTTCTATCTCAAAAAGAAATCTCAATTTGTTTAGCCTCTTTGGCAATTAACTTTATTGTTTTCCTAAGACATTTGGATAATGTAAAAAGGTTAATTAAAAAAGAAGAACCCAAATTTAAAAAATAATATTGAAAATTTTTTTTACTAATGCTAATGGCAAGAAATAATTTATCTTTGGAGTATACATGAAACTTGTTGTAGTAGAATCACCAGCAAAAGCCCAAACAATCAACAAATATCTTGGGAAAGATTATAAGGTGATCGCTTCAGTAGGTCATATTAGAGATTTGATAAATAAGGATGGATCAGTTGTTCCTGAAGAAAACTTTAAAATGTCCTGGGAATTAGATAGAAAAAAAGATAAAGTCTTAAAAGAAATAACCTCTCAAATAAAACTTGCTGACACACTAATACTCGCCACTGACCCTGATCGAGAGGGAGAAGCAATAAGTTGGCACTTAAAAGAATTTCTAGAAAATAAAAATTCTTTGGTTCAAAAAAATATTCATAGAGTAGTTTTTAATGAAATAACCAAAGCAGCAGTTTTAGAAGCTATGAGCAATCCTAGAAAAATTAATGATGAATTGGTTGATGCTTATAAAGCCAGAAGGGCACTAGATTACCTTGTAGGATTCAAAATTTCTCCGATTTTATGGCGTAAACTGCCTAAATCTAAATCAGCTGGAAGAGTGCAATCTGTTGCATTAAAATTAATTTGTGAAAGAGAAATAGAAATTGAGAAATTTAACGTAGAAGAATACTGGTCAATTTCATGCTTATTTTCAAATTCTCAGGATGAAAAATTTTTAGCAAGATTAATTGTCATAGATAACAAAAAATTACAGAAAATGGATTTAAAATCTGAAGAACAAGTGCAAACAGCACAACTTGATATTAAAAAATGTAAATTTAAAATTACTAAAGTACAAAAAAAGAGAGTTAAAAGAAATCCACTACCCCCATTTACTACATCAACTCTTCAACAAGAAGCTTCAAACAAATTAAGTTTTGGAGCATCTAGAACAATGAGAATTGCTCAAAAATTGTATGAAGGAATAAATATTGGATCAGAAACAACTGGACTTATAACTTATATGAGAACTGATGGAGTTCAATTAAGTGCACTAGCTATTGAAAAACTTAGAAATGAAATAGTCATTAGACATGGTGAAAATTACATACCTGAAAAACAAAGATTTTATAAGTCCAAAGCTGCCAATGCCCAAGAAGCTCATGAGGCAATTAGACCTACTGATATTTCACGAGACCCAGATTCTTTGAGTTCTTATTTAGATGGCGAACAATTTAAACTTTACGAACTTATTTGGAAACGTACTATGTCTAGTCAAATGGAATCTATGGCGTTAGATGAAACTACAGTAGATATTTCCTCAGAAGAAAATTCAATCACCTTTAGAGCAAACGGCTCTCAAATTTTTTTTCCTGGCTTTTACATATATCGAGATAAAAAAGAAGAAAAAATTTTACCTAATTTATTAGAAGGAGAAAAACTAAACTTAATAAAAGTTGACACTGAACAACATTTTACCCAACCACCTTCCAGATTCACTGATGCTAGTTTAATAAAAAAAATGGAAGAATTGGGCATTGGTAGACCTTCCACATATGCTTCAATTATTCGAACTCTAATTGATAGAAACTACATGATAAAAGAAAAAGGAAAACATTTACCTTTAGAGAGAGGAAGGATATTAACAGCATTTTTAAACAATTTTTTTGGTAAATATATTCAATATGATTTTTCTGCTGAGCTTGAAAAAGATCTAGATAAAGTGTCAGATGGCAAACTTAATTATATTAATTTATTAAATGATTTTTGGAATGACTTTAAAATTCATTTAGATAAGATGTCTGAATTAGAAAGAGAAAAGATAAATAAAGCTATTGAAAAAGAGCTATATGACTTGTTTTTTCCTAAATTGATAGCTGCAAAAGAAGGTGTTTCTAATTCAAATAAAACTTGCCCGACATGCTCTAATGGTAAATTGGGATTAGAAATAGGTAAATATGGTGCATTTATAGGATGTTCAAATTATCCTGATTGTAAGTTCACTAGACAAATTGGAAACAATAAATCTGAAGAATTTGAAGAAAATGAATCTTTTATTCCTGAAAATGATGGAGTTCTTGGGGTAGATCCAGTTTCAGGATTAGATGTATTAATAAAAAAAGGACCTTATGGAATTTATTTACAATTAGGAGATAGTAAAAAACCAAAAAGAATAAGTATCCCAAAACTTGTTAATCTTAAAACCATTAATCTTAAAAAGGCTCTAGCTTTATTATCTTTACCAAGAAAGGTTGGAGTGCATCCAGAAACTTCAAAAGATATTTATGCAGGCATAGGAAGATATGGACCCTATCTTAAATACGACATCAATTTTATTAGCCTGCCAGCAGATGAAACAGTTATTAATATTGGAATTAATCATGCAGTTATTTTAATTGCAGAAAATAATAAAAACTTTGGACGCTCATTAGGAAATCATCCTGAAGGAAGTGGTGAGATTTTTGCTAAGTCGGGAAGGTTTGGGCCATACGTAGAATGGAATAAAATTAGAGCAACACTTCCCAAGTCTTTTGCTATCGATGAAATAACTCTTGAAGAAGCATTAGGGTTAATTGAAAAAAAAAAATTAAGGTCAAAAAAAAAATAAAATAAACTATCATTAAAAATATGTTTAAAAATTGTAACCTAAAAATTTTACATATTGACCATGATGGGAATGCAACAGCTCAAATTTATAACAATAATACTGAAATAATTAAAATTAATTATAATAAAAAAAACATTGTTTTTAGTACCGGTGACATAGTATCAGCATTAATTAAAAAAAAATATAATAAAATAACAAATATAAAAATACTTAAAAAGATTAAAGTTGAAGTTTCTTTCTTTGGAATAATTTTAGAGAAAAATTGTCATTCTATAACAATAAAGAATTTAACTAAAAATAAAGACAAAATTTATTTTTCTCTAAATTCAAATATTAAATACAAATTTAAAAATAAAATTAAAATAAATTCGATTGTTAAGGCTAGGCCAATACTATCTAAAAATATTTTAAAAACTTCATTCCTAGAGTGTGAATTAATAAATATTTTTGGTCCATTAAAAAATGTAAATATTTTCTCTCAATTAGCTATTAATGAATTAGACATTGATCATGAATTTTCAAATAAAGATTTAGATGAGAGTAGGAAATTAAATTCAAATACACCTAACACCCTTAGACAAGATTTACAAAATCTCCCGATTATCACAATAGATGGTGATGATGCAAAAGATTTTGATGATGCAGTTTATGCAGAGAAATTAAGTAATAAAAATTGGAAAATTATTGTTTCAATTGCTGATGTATCTTTTTTCATAAAAGAAAACTCTAAGCTTGATAAAAAAGCAAAAAAAAGAGGTAATTCTATTTATTTTCCCAACATGGTAATACCAATGTTACCTGAAATTGTTTCAAATGACATCTGCTCTTTAAAAGAAAATAAAAAAAGATTTTGTCTATCTGTTGAAATTATAATTTCTAATGAAGGTAAGAAATTATCTCATAAATTTTTTAAATCTATAATTAAATCTAAAAAAAGATTTACATATCATGAAGTTCAGATTCATATTGATAATAACTTTCATTCAAAAACAAAGAAACAAAATCAATTAATTTCAACCTTAGAAAACCTCTACAACGTTTTCAGAATTTTAAAGATAAATAGTAAGAATAGAGGCGCTTTAAATTTAAAATCTAATGAGAAAAAAGTTTTATTTGATGAAAAAGGAGATGCAATGAAATTAATAAATTTAATTCCTCTTGAAAGTCATAAATTAATTGAAGAAATAATGGTATTAGCTAACGTTTGTGCTGCAGAAGAAATAGATAAATTTAAACTCAATAATGTCTACAGAGTTCATGAAAAACCATCTCAAGAAAAAATTAACAATTTTCTGAAATCCATAGGCAAACCTCACAATAAAATTTTTACAAATAATCCTATAAGCACCAAAAGCTTTAATGCTTTAATTGAAAGAACACAAAATGACGAAAATTGTTATTTAATAAATAACCTTATATTAAGAGCACAATCTCAAGCAAAATATACCAATATCAAAAATAGTCATTTCGGCTTAGGAATTAAAAATTATGTACATTTTACATCTCCAATTAGAAGATACTCAGATTTATTAATTCATAGAATTTTGACACAGATAATTGAAAAAAAAGACTTAAAAGAAAATTTGGAAAAAAGTGAGTTAAAAAATATTTGTGATCATATTTCATCTACAGAAAGAAAATCTTTGAAAGCAGAAAGAATTACATTTGATAGATTATCAGCTCACATTTATTCCAAAAACATTAATAAAACATACATTGGTAATGTTATATCAATAAAAAAATTTGGTATTTTTATAACATTTGATAATAACCTTGTTGAAGGGTTGATTCCAAAAAAAAATTTACCTAGGGATAGTTATATATTTAACGAACAAAAGGAGACCCTGAGAGGTAAAAATAATGGCTTATATTTTAAATTAGGTCTCAAATTAATGGTTTCAGTTAAAGAAGTGGACATTTTTAATGGTAAATTGTCATTAAATTTCATAAAGGTAATTTAAAATTTTGATTTCTTGACTTTTAGATAAAACATTATAAAAGTGAAATATGGCTAAACCAGCAACATTACAAATAAAATTAGTTAGCAGCGCTGAAACTGGTTTTTATTATGTCACAAAAAAAAATCCACGAACTAAGCCTGAAAAATTGGAATTAAAAAAATACGACCCTAAGGTACGTAAACATGTCATTTTTAAAGAAGCCAAAATTAAATAAGATCAACAAACATCCTCTTTAATTTTTTCTATCTTTTCTAACAATGCAATCATAGAATAATCACCGTAATCAACTTCATAATTATGTATAACTCCGTTCTCATCAAGCTCTATAGATATCTCAGCCTCCGGACTTGACTTATTGGAGTTTAAATTAAAAAAAGCAAGTCTTATTGGCCATACTTTTTGTTTAATAATGTTTGAAATCACTTTTGAAGCATTTTTTTCTTTACCAATAAATGCAGAAACTTTTTTCACTAGATTCTCTTTACTAGATCCAAAAAAAACATTTGAATGAAAAAATGTTTTTTTATTTTTAGCAGATTTTATTAATTTAATTAAATGTTCAGTTGGAAACAAAATTTTATTATCAAATTCAATGATACTTTTTTTATTATCTATCAAAATTCCTCTAACATTCTGTTTTTCTTTTCTTACAAAACCTTGATAATTTATTATACCACTTAACTCGCTCTTATCATAATGTTCAAAGCTAAAATTTTTACTTGCAAAATCTTCAAATGTTTGGAATCTTGAAAAGGTGTTTGCAGATTTATTGTTATTTAGATTAAAAGATAAAATTAAATTTTCTTTTAAAGACCAACCACTGCAAGACTTCTTTAAAAAATATGTAGATTGCCCACTACCACTTTCTAGTAAAGAATTTCTATCTGATTTTTCAAGAGTTAAATTATAGTAAGCCTTGTGAGAAATTAATGTAGATGCATATAGTTTATTTAAACTTATTAAAAAAATAAACAAAGTAAAAAAATACTTCAAAATTTCTCCTTTAAAATATATTAATTATACCCTAAAAATAAAAAAATCAAAGTAAAGTAAATGAAACTATTTAAAAAACCATTAATTACCGATAAGGAAGTTAGTGAATTTTGTAAGAATTGTAATGATTTTGATTATATTACAATAGATACTGAATTTGTAAGAGAAAAAACTTTTTTTGCAAAGTTATGTCTAATCCAAATAGCAACTAGAGATGAAGCTATAATAATTGATGCAATAAAGGTAAAAAATCTTCAACCCTTATCTGAATTGTTACTAAATGAAGAAATAGTTAAAGTTTTTCATGCTCCACGCCAAGATTTAGAAATTTTTTATAATTTATTTAAAACATTACCTGTAAATATTTTTGATACACAACTAGCTTCATCATTACTAGGTTTAGATGAACAGTTAAGCTATGAAAAATTAGTATTTAATTTTTGCAAAATTTCAATAAACAAAAATTTTCAAAAACTTGATTGGTCATTAAGACCTCTAAATGAAAAACAAATAAATTATGCATTAAATGATGTCCAATATTTATCAATCATATACCCAATGATTATTGAAAAATTAAAATTAAATAATCGATTGGATTGGGTTTATGAAGAAACTAATAAATTATTAAACTTAAAATTGTATCAAAATGATCCAAAAGAATCTTGGAAAAAGATAAAGTTTAATGACAAAAAATTTTATTCACTTCAAA